>CAZZWP010000001.1:0-18778 GCA_964657965.1 uncultured Rudaea sp.
GACGCGAATCGCCGCGCGGCCGGCCGCACGTTCGATGACGGCGATGAAATGCTCCAGCTCGACGGGACGATGGTTGCCCAGGTTATAAACGCTGATCGGCGGATCGTCGCCGTTATCGACAGGCCGATGATCGAGCGCGCCAAGAATTCCAGCGACGATTTCATCCACGTGCGTGAAATCGCGCCGCATTTTTCCGTTGTTGAAAACGTCGATAGGGCGACCCGCCAAAATGGCGCGCGAGAAAAGCAGCGGCGCCATGTCAGGTCTGCCCCACGGGCCATAAACCGTGAAGAATCGCAAGCCGGTGCAGCGCAGTCGGTACAGATGGGCGTAGCAATGCGCCATCAATTCGTTCGAGGCTTTCGTTGCGGCGTAAAGCGATAACGGTTGATCGATGCGTTGCGTTTCTTCAAACGGCGCAACCGCGTTGCGTCCGTAGACGGATGACGAGGATGCGTACACAAGATGTTCAACGCCGCCTTGCCGACACCCTTCGAGAACGTTGAGAAATCCCGCGAGATTGCTATGCAAATACGCGTGCGGATTCTGCAACGAATAACGCACGCCGGCCTGCGCGGCGAGATTGATCACACGCGTGGGTTTTACTGAAGCAAAAACGGCGTCCAACGCGGTTTTGTCGGCGAGATCTACTTTGCGCAAATCGAGCGCCGGACACAACTCGGCGACGCGATCGTGCTTGAGCTTTGGATCGTAATAGTCGTTGAAGTTATCGAGACCGACGACGTTGTCACCGCGTGCCAATAGCGCGCGGGCGACATAAGCGCCGATGAAACCGGCTGCGCCGGTGAGAAGAATCGTCATGTCTATTCCGCTAGGCGCCGCGAAGCGACGAACCCGAATTTTAGCGGTTTCCGCTCTTTCAGCGAGCGCCTATGTTCTGAAGGTCGCCGTTTGCAAGGCATCGCGCCATGCGTTTTCGAGTTGGTCGAAATGGGCGGCGTCGTGGCCGATCAAAACCAATGTCCCGTGCGTAAGCGGTACGCTGCGGCCGAACCAGCCGTCTCGGATGAAATCTTGCCGTTGTTCGCGCTGATCGTCGACGAGATATAACACCGTGACCGGTCCTTCGCTTTCAGGTACGACCAGATGCACGGAAACATATTTTCCGACCGGGCAACATGCAACAAAACTCGTGCCGGCGGGGATGTCTCGGATGGTCACGCCAAACGTTTCGAATGCGTTGCGGATGTCTTCGTCGGAAACAGGCTGCGTCTTGCCCAGGACAAATGCTTCTTTCTGCAAATGACTGATGGCGAGTTCCGGCAGCGGCTTGGCCTGAAGACGCATGCCGATCCCGAATGCCAGGACGATACTCGCCGCTGCGGCCGTCCAAAGCGCGCGTCGCCGAAAATGGCGATGCCGTTGTTGGGCGCCAGTCGCCTGCGCGAGAAGAATGGATTCGGCCAACTGTTCCGGCACGGGGATTTCTAGCGCATTGCGAAGTGTCTTCTCGAACGACATCGCACGCGCATACGCATCCGCGCAACGAGGGCACGCGTTCCGATGCTGCAAGAAATCGCCACCCACGTGGGGATCGGTTCCGAGCTGCCGGCGGAATTCAAGACAGTTCAACGACATCTCCCTGCGCCTTGCCGCCGCCGAGAATGACTTTCAATTTTTGACGCGCGCGGAAAACCTGCGTCATCACCGCGGCCGGTGTGATATTCAATTCGCGCGCGATTTCATCGCACGAAAATCCGCCCAGCACTTGCATCAGCAATGGTTCGCGATATTTTGGATCGAGCTTGAGCATGGCACGTCGGATAAGACCTTCCTCACCGGAAAATTCAGGCAACTGCGCATCCCTCCCTTCGGGAACATCGACATCGTCGATATCCATGAACTGCGGGACCTTGCGCTCGTACAAACGTGCATGTTCGCGACGCAGAATCGTGATCAACCACGCTTTGGCCGCCGCCGTTTCGCGCAAGTCGTCCAACGCGCGCCAGGCGCGGAGAAATGTTTCCTGCACCAAATCGTGCGCCAACGCTTCATCACCGCTCAGCCAGTAGGCGTATCGAAACAGATCGCCGGACAGGCTGCGCACCAACGCGTCGAATTGCCGTTGCTTTCCCGCTGTAGGAAATGAAGACCTGACTGAAGTCATCTATCTTTCATGCGGTCAGCGGATGCGTTCGAGAATGCCTTCGAGTTCGTCCACGCTGTGATACGTGACGATCAGCTGGCCCTTTCCGCCGCGGCCGTGCCGGATGCTCACGTTTGCCGCGAGTTTTTCGCCGAGTTCGCGTTCCAGCGTGGCGATATCGGGGTCTTGAGCAACCTTGATCTTCGTCGATTTCTTTTTTGCTTTCGGATCCTGCGCGGCACGGACGGCCGCTTCCAACTCGCGCACTGTCCATTCGTGCTCGGCAGCCTTCAGCGCCAAACTGAGCGCAAGTTTCGGATCGAGCGTAAGCAGCGCGCGCGCATGGCCCATCTCGAGTTTATGTTCTTCGAGCAGTTTTTTGATCTGCGCCGGTAAATCCTGCAAGCGCAGAAGATTCGATACGGACGCGCGCGAACGTCCGATCGCTTCGGCGACTTGCTGATGCGTCAGTTTGAATTCGCCGATCAAGCGATGCAGCGCTTGCGCTTCTTCGAGCGGCGACAATTCTTCGCGCTGGATGTTTTCGATGAGCGCCATCGCGACGACGGATTGATCGCCCGCTTCGCGCACCAGCGCCGGGATCTGCTTCAGGCCTGCGATTTGCGCCGCGCGCCAACGACGTTCGCCGGCGATAATTTCGAAACGTCCAGCGCCGACCAGGCGCACGATGATCGGCTGGATCAATCCCTGCGCACGAATCGATGCGGCCAGTTCCTGCAAGCGATCCTCGTCCATCGTTTGACGCGGCTGATATTTGCCGGGTTGGATGCGATCGACATCGAGATTGCGCAGTTCGTCGGATTCGGCCGGCGTATCGGATTCAGGACCGCCGAGCAGCGCATCGAGATCGCGCGCGCCGAGGCCTCGCTTTTTTGCCGCCATGCCGTGTTGCTCCTGTTAGTTCACATGCACAGATGCGGGTGCGCGTTCGCGCCGCAGCATCTCGCCGGCAAGTCCGAGGTAGGCGATCGCGCCGCGCGATTCGCGATCGTACAGATTGATCGGCTGGCCGTGACTCGGCGCTTCGGCCAGACGAATGTTGCGCGGAATCACAGAGCGCAACAACTTGTCGCCAAAATGTTTGCTGAGCTGCGCGGACACGTCATTGGCGAGATTGTTGCGGACGTCGTACATCGTGCGCAGCAATCCCTCGATTTCCAGATTCGGATTCAAGCGTGTTCGAACGGCCTTGATGGTGTCGAGCAGACTCGTCAATCCTTCCAGCGCGAAGTATTCGCACTGAATCGGAATCAAAACGCTATGCGCGGCCGTGAGCGCGTTGATCGTCAACAAATGCAACGAAGGCGGACAGTCGATCAGAATGGTTTGATATTGCGATTCGACCTTCGCAAGCTGTTCTTTCAAACGCGATTCGCGCGCCAGGGCATCCATCAGCTTCAATTCTGCGGCGGTCAGATCGCGATTGCCGGGAAGAATATCGAAGCCCGACGGCGTGGATAAAATGGCGCTTTGTATACTCGTCTCGTCGAGCAATACTTCGCAGCCGGTGTATTTCACCGTGCGCTTGTCGATGCCGGAGGCCATCGTCGCATTGCCTTGCGGATCGAGATCCACAAGCAAAATCTTGCGTCGCGTTTCTGCCAGCGCAGCAGCGAGATTCACCGCTGTCGTCGTTTTGCCGACACCGCCTTTTTGGTTGGCGACCGCGATAATGCGCGTCACGTCGGCGTCCTCATGCTGCATGTTCTTGCGTCATCGTGGCGCGGCGGATGATCACCAAACTGCGGGCGGCGCCAACGCCGGGCACCGAAAGAGTCAGCGTATCGTCGATGACGAATTCCGACGGAAGCGCGAGGATTTCTTCTTTTTTCAAAAGACCTTTCATGGCAAGCAACACGCCATCGCGTGCGAGAAGATGCCCGCCCATCGCCACCATTTCCGCGACGCTGGCGAATGCGCGCGCGGTGACGGTAGCGAATTCCCCGCGAACGTCTTCAACGCGTTTGTTTTCGACACGCACATTATCCAGCGTCAACGCGCGTGCCGCTTCGCGCAGAAAGCGCGCTTTTTTCCCGTTGCTGTCGACGAGCGTGCACGCGAGTGACGGATCGAGAATCGCTAGCGGAATTCCAGGCAACCCCGCTCCCGAGCCGATATCGGCCAGCGCGTCGCCGTGAACGTACTTCGCGATCGCTAACGAATCGAGGATATGGCGATCGATCATATCGGTCGGATCGCGCACCGCGGTGAGGTTGTAGGCAGCGTTCCAGCGTTCGAGCAATTCGAGATAGTCGAGCAGCTTTTCGCAAACATCCGCCGTCGCGGCCAAGCCGAGTTCGGCCATGCCCGCGTTCAAGCGTGCGTACAGCGTGGCGCGATTTGCTAGACCCGAAGTGGGGCTCATGCGGCTTCTCGAATCGCGCAGCGACAATTCCGCCGCGCACGGCCCGCAAGTATCCTTGCCCGGACGGGCAAAATCCAGCGCGAGAGGGTGAAACTACTCGTGCGTGAGCTGTACGCGCGTAATCAGCAGGCCGCGTTCGCCCAGTTCGCTGTTGAGTTGCATCTTGATGCGACGATTGCGCTCGGTGTCGTCTTCGGTAGCGGGTGTGACCGCGATGTCCGAAACGCGGCTGCAAAGCAGGTCCGACACGGTATCGATGACGTCATCGGCGCGGCGCGCATCGAGCACTTGCACATAAATATTTCCGCACAGCATTTCACCAGTCGACGTCGGCACTTTCACACTCACGACATTGCCCAGCAATCGAATCTTGTGAATGACGCGTTCGACCAGAGGGAAGATGACATGCAGTCCCGATCCGACTGTTCGCATATGCCCGCCGATGCGGCGCAGCGTATAGACCTGGCCTTCGGGAATGCGCCGAATGGACGCTATCAAAAGCGCCGCAAAGCCAATCATCAAAGTAAAACTAGCAATCGGGGACAGCATACGTGCCTCTTTTCAACAGCTTATAGTACGTTCTTAATACAATGTAAAGCTATGCCCGCTAGATCACTGACGACCATAACCTTTAACGAATTTTAAACTAACGAGGGCTAATCGTCGCTGAACTGGCTCGCAGTCCTTCCGGAACTGCGTCGCCATTTCGGACCCGACTGGGACCTACTTCGCGGGAAAAAGTGCGCTGAAGTCGATCGAGCGTAGGGGTCGCGGTTCACCCAGGTAATTACCTTGAGCATATTCCGCGCCACTCGCACGCAGGGCCTGGAGCGTCGCAAAGCTATCAACGTGTTCGCCGATGACCTTGAGCGTCAGGGACTGCGCAAGTTGCGTAATGGAGCCGACCATCTTGCGATCGAGATCGCTGCCGGCCATGCCTTCTACAAAGCTGCCTTCGATCTTGACGAAGTCGACCGGCAGGTGACGCAAATGCGTAAACGATGAGAATCCCGTTCCGAAATCGTCCAGCGCAAAACGGCAGCCGAGTTTCTTCAACGCGGAAATAAACTTGCGCGCCGTGTGCAGGCTGGTCATTTCACTCGTTTCCGTGATTTCGAAAACCAGTTGTCGCGCCTGCACGCCGGAACTGCGAATCGCCGCCTCGATCAGCGCCAGCGATTCGGGATCGGCCAATGTCATGTTGGAAAGATTGACGTTGAATGCGATCGGCGCCTTGATGCTTTTCAATCCGGATATGTGCTTCAACAGACGGTTGATCACCCACAGGTCCACTTTCGGCATCATGCCCACGCGTTCGGCCAGCGGCACGAACACGCTCGGCGAGATGAGCTGGCCTTCCTTGCCGACCATGCGAATCAGGATTTCGAACAGATATTCGTTGCCGCCGTGGCCGGCGCCGTTGACGCGCCAACCTTGGCGTTGCACGACGTCGCTTTCGTGTGTCGGCAGCGCTGAGAGTGGCACGATGGGCTGTACTAGAAAGATGAAACGTTCCTGTTCCAACGCGGTGCGCAGACGCTCCGTCCATCCCGATTCGATTTCGCGCGCGATGCGCGCATCGTGCTCGCCCACGTAGATTTCGGTCTGATCGCGACCGCGCTGTTTCGCGCTCTTGCAGGCGAGGCGCGCGTGTTCAAGCGCATATTCGCTCGACGGCGTGTCTTTACTGACGACGGCCGTGCCGATGGATGCCGTGCAATGCCGCAACTGGTTGTGCGCGGTGTAGCGACACTGATGCATCAGTTCGCGAAAACCGTCGGCAACTGGGAACAAGTTTTCGAGTTGCACGCCGGTCAGCAACAGCGCCAGGCGGTCGCCTTCGATGCGCGCGAGTAAATCGCCTTCTCGCAAACGTTTGCTGATCGTCGCGGCCACTTCGATCAACAGCTGTTCGGCACCGGATGGACCGGCGACGTCGATGATGTAGTTGTAGCGATCGATGTCGATATACAACACGGCCGCGTAGCCGCCGTTGTCACGGCGCTTGTTCAATTCCTGCGTCAACGCATGATTGAAATGACGCGCGTTGGACAAACCCGTCAAGCGATCATGCGTCAATTCCCAACGCAGCCGCTCGGCGCTCTTGCGTTCGGAAATATCGCGAAAGACGACGACCGACCCTTCGCGCCGCTGCTGAATCGCCAGTGGCAGAACCGTGCACTCGACCGGAATGCCTTCGCCACTTTTCTTCCAGAACACCGTTTCGTGCGCGCTCAGCGATTCGCCCTGCGCGTACGCACGGTTCAGCGATGACTCGCCCGGCTCGAAACGCGTTCCGTCTTCGGACGCGAAATGAAAGACCTCGTGCGCCGTTTTGCCGACGACTTCGGTTTCGTCCATGTGTCCCAACAGACGCAAGCCGGTGGGATTGATGAAGGTGATGACGCCACTTCCATCGACGCCGTAAACGCCATCGCCGACCGAACCTAAAATTCCATCGAGACGTTGCCGTTCCGACTCCACCGATTTCTGCATCTGAATCTGGCGGCTCATCGTGCGCACGCGGGCGAGGAACAATTCTTTCGCCTCGTTCTTGAACATGCACTCGGTAGCACCCGCGTCGAGGCAACGCTTGATCACATCTTCGCGATAGGTGCCGGTGATGATTGCCAGCGACGGCGCACCCGGTTTGCCGGACAAGCGGCGACATAATTCATCGCCGTTTCCATCTGGCAGAAAATAATCGACGATGACGAGATCGAACGTGGCGCTCGACGATATCTCCACCGCTTCGCGCAACGTGCTTGCGACGGAAACATTGAATCCATTGCGTTCGAGCAATTGCCGATAGGCAAGTCGAACACTTTGCGAATCGTCGACGAACAAAATGCGTATGCCCGACGATGCGGACGGCTCCGCTTTCACGGGCGCGACGTCAGTCTTCGGCTCGTTCGCCGCCACTTGGGTCGCAGGTGCGAGCGCGCGGATCGCGCCCGGAATCCGGCTGAATTCCGCCCACATGATCAAATTCGTCGGCTGACGCGATTCCACGAACTGCATCAAGTCCGGCGATTTCTCGTGCGCCATCATCAGCACGGGAACGGCGTTGCCGTCGCCTTTGAAGAAGTCGAGCAAGGCGGCGAATTCGCGTGTCATGCGCGCCGGCGCGCCGATCAACACGAGCCGATAATTCTGTCCGAGTTCCGACGAGCGTTGCAGATGATCGAGCGCTTCGAGATAGCTCGACAATTCACCGCGCGGAGTGATGCTGGCAGCGCCCAGCGTCCGCTTGAGCAAATGCCCGAGCGTTGCCGAACGTTCCACGACCAGAATTCCCTCCACTTTCTGTTCCCTCTCCACAGAAGATCGACACTACATCGTCGCGATCGCCCAAAAGCGATCGTGGCGCGTCACTGCGTTGCATTGAGCGGCAAAGCCATCGCCCCATTGTGCGGCCGAGCCACACCGGCGAATGCGGACATCATCACACCAGCAACCGAAAACGTTTGCAACCCCACGTCGAAACCGGGCAATTCGCATTAAGATACAAGCCGGTTACCCGGAGTTTTTATGGCTTACCCTCACATCCGTATGCGACGCATGCGCCGCGACGCTTTCAGCCGCGCACTGATGCGCGAAACCACGTTGACGCCGGCCGATCTGATCCTTCCCGTCTTCGTATGCGAAGGCGATGCCAGACGTCAGGCGGTCGCATCGATGCCGGGCGTCGAGCGTCTGTCGATCGACTTGATGGTGACACTTGCCGGTAACGCGCACGCGCTAGGCATTCCCGCGCTCGCGCTGTTTCCGTCGACACCGGACTCCGCAAAAAGCGACGACGCTCGCGAAGCATGGAACCAGGACGGATTAGTTCAGCGCACCGTTCGCGCATTGAAGGACGCATATCCGGAACTCGGCGTGATCACCGATGTCGCACTCGATCCATTCACGACGCACGGACAGGACGGTCTGATCGATGATTCGGGTTACGTGATGAACGACGCGACGATCGAGGCGCTCGTAAAACAAGCGTTGTCGCACGCCGAAGCGGGCGCGGATGTCGTGGCGCCCTCCGACATGATGGATGGCCGCATCGGCGCGATTCGTCGCGCGCTCGAAAGTAGCGGCCATATCCACACGCGCATACTCGCGTATTCCGCGAAGTACGTCTCCGCGTTTTACGGGCCGTTTCGCGATGCCGTCGGATCTTCTGCCAATTTGGGAAAAAGCAACAAATATACTTATCAGATGGACCCCGGCAACGCCGCCGAAGCACTGCGCGAAACCGAACTGGATCTCGCCGAGGGCGCCGATATGGTGATGGTCAAACCGGCGTTGCCGTATCTCGATGTGATTCGCAACGTGAAGCAGCGCTTTGGTGCACCGACATTCGCCTATCAAGTCAGTGGCGAATACGCGATGCTGAAGGCGGCCGCGCAAAATGGCTGGCTCGACGAAAAATCGTGCGTGCTCGAGACGCTGACATCGATCAAGCGCGCGGGCGCCGATGCGATTCTCACTTACTTCGCCGTGCAAGCGGCGCAATGGCTTGGCGAGAAGTAGCGAATGTCCAAACGATTCGCCGTATTCGGTGATCCCATCGCGCATTCGTTGTCGCCGCGCATCCACGCCGCATTCGCCAAGCAAACGGGAATTCCGCTGACGTACGGCGCGATTCATGCGCCAACCTCGACATTCGAATCGCAACTCGCGGATTTCAGTCGCCAGGGCGGCGCCGGTGCGAATATCACGCTGCCTTTGAAATCGCTCGTTGTTTCTTTGTGCGCGGAACTGACGGATTTCGCGCGGCGCATCGGCGCCGTGAACACGCTGACGCGCCGACTCGACGGGCATTGGCGCGGCGACAACACTGATGGTCCGGGCCTGATTCGCGATCTGACGCATCGACATGGTATCGATCTGCGTGCGCAGCGCGTCCTTGTGCTCGGTGCAGGCGGCGCGGCACGCGCTGTGGGATTCGCACTGCTCGACGCGCATGTAGAATCCGTGACCATCGCAAATCGAACATTCGCGCGCGCCGTGGAGTTGGCCGACGCACTCGGCGAACCCGACCGCGTCACGACGGTCCTGCAAACCGCGCTGGATGGTATGCCGCCCTTCGATATGATTTTCGATGCGACGTCGGCTGGACATGGCGGAGTCGAACATGACGTGCCGCTTACACTCTTCACGGCGGAAACCGTCAGCTATCACCTTTCGTACGGCAACACTGCGCGGCAATTTCTCAAACGAGCCCGCGCGGCAGGCGCGGAGCGGACGTTCGATGGTCTCGGCATGCTCGTGGAGCAAGCGGCGGAGTCGTTCAACATCTGGAATGGCGCTCGCCCCGATACGTCTGCGATCTACGACGAATTGCGAGCCGAATCGATCGTCGCGGCGACAGATTGATCGTCATGGACTGTCGAACCGATTGTGGCGCCTGCTGTATAGCGCCGTCGATTTCGTCGGCGATTCCTGGCATGCCGAACGGAAAACCCGCGGGCGTTCGCTGCATCCAGCTCGATGAGGACAATCTATGTCGTTTGTTCGGCCAGCGCGAACGCCCGAAGGTGTGCGTGAGCCTCGCCGCCGAGCGCGGCATGTGCGGAAGCGACCGCGCTGAGGCTATGCACCTGCTCACGGCGCTGGAAATCGCAACGCGCTAGCACGCCAAGGGGATCAACGATGGGGAATTTGGTTCTGACAACGTCGACTTGTATTTGAGTCGGTGTGCGGAAACGTTAGAATTTTTCGCGTACTGCACGCGTGTGTCAGCAGCACATCTCCGAGCCGAGGTAGCAAATGGTCACGCGGTATCGTCGGGTCACTCTTGCGTTTGCCACTGCGACCTTGACCCTCGCACACGTTGCGCTGGCACAAGCGCCGTCAGAGCAACCACGCATCCCAGCCAATACCGGAAAGCTTTCCATGTCAGACGAGAAAGAAGCGTTCAGCACAGGTGTGCAAGCCGTGGTCTACGGCCTGCCACTCGTGATGATGGACCTCACCCTGCGGAAGGCAACCAACGCTGTCCACCCGAAAGGATTCGCGGCCCCCGTGAATCAGTTCGCGCACGTAAGACAGTTTCCGACCGCGGCGTTCAAGGATGTTGTTCGCGCGAATGTCGATACGCTCTATTCGTCGGCATTTCTCGACCTTTCCGATGAGCCGTTGATTTTGACCGTGCCGGAAACGCGGGGTCGTTACTACTTAATGCCCATGATGGATGCGTGGACAAATGTTTTTGCGTCCCCGGGAACGCGCACTTCGGGCTCGGGTTCAGGCGACTTCGCGATTACAGGCCCGGACTGGCGGGGAACTCTCCCCGCCGGAATGCAACAAATCAAATCGCCGACCAACACCGTTTGAATTCTTGGCCGCACGCAAACCAACGGTCCTGAAGACTATCCAGCCGTCCACGCCATTCAAGATGGATACAAGCTGGTTCCGCTCTCACACTTCGGCCAACCGTATTCCGCGCCAGAGGGAAAAACGGACCCGGACTTGGATACGAGGGCGTCTCCTGTAGAACAGTTGCAAGTGATGAGTGCCTCGACGTATTTCAATGCATTGGCAAGACTCCTGAAATCAAATCCGCCGCCCGCGTCAGACGCACCCATCCTTGCAAGGCTCGCACAGATCGGCGTCATTCCCGGCAAGCCATTCGACGCCTCGACGCTCGATCCGAAGGTAGCAAAAGGTCTCGAAGCATCTCTCTCAACGGCACTCAAACAATTACAGGAAACCGCGAAGCAATCCGGTGTCCAGATCAACGGTTGGAGAATTCCCCCGAAGTTCCTCGGCGATTATGGAACCAACTATGCGGTGCGAGGATTGATCGCACTGATTGCTTTTGGCGCGAACCTGCCTGCGGACGCCATTTACCCAACGGCATTCGTGGATACGGACGGAAAGCCCCTCAACGGTGCCAATCGATACGTCCTGCATTTCGACAAGGGGCAAACGCCGCCTGTCAGGGCGTTCTGGTCTCTCACGATGTACGACGAGCACTCCTTCTTCGTCGCAAATCCAATCGACCGTTACGCCATCAGTAGCTGGATGCCGCTCCAGCGAAACGCCGACGGGTCGTTGGACATCTACGTTCAGAACACGTCGCCCGGGAAGGATAAAGAGGTCAACTGGCTTCCCTCAGCCATCGGGGAATTCAATATCACGCTGCGCATGTATTGGCCCGAAGAGCATGAACCTTCGATTTTCGACGGAACGTGGAAGCCGCCCGGTCTCAAGGTCGAAACCGCTAGCGCACCGCGCTGACCGACTGCGCCGTTGCGCTTAGATATTCGTTTTTCAGTCGCATGTAATGATGGGCCGAGTAGGTCAGTTGCTCGATCTGGCGATCCGTCAGCGTACGCACGCAGCGGGCGGGATTTCCCAGCCATAGCTCGCCTGCGCCGACGATTTTTCCCGGACTCACCATCGCGCCCGCGCCGATCATCGAATGCCGGCAGACGCGCACGCCATCGAGAACCGTCGCGTGCATGCCGATCAAGCAGGTGTCTTCAATCGTACAGGCATGCAAAATCGCGCCGTGTCCAACCGTCACATCGTTACCGATGACGAGCGGAAAACCGCCGGGCGTGTATGGACCGTCATGCGTGACATGCAGCACCGCGCCGTCTTGAATGTTCGTTCGCGCTCCGATTCGAATGTGGTTGACGTCGCCGCGAACGACCGCGCACGGCCAAATGGAAACGTCATCGCCCAAGTCGACATCGCCGATGACGACAGCCGCGGGATCGACATAAACGCCCGCGCCGACGCGCGGTGTTTTCTCACGATAAGTTCGTATCGAATTCATGCGGCGATCCTATCATCGCGGGCGTCGCGCTACACTGCGTGAATGGATGCGATACCGCTCGTCGATTTGGATTTTCATCTCGCACGACTGCGTGCCGCGCATCACCAACGAACGCCTGATTACGATCAGCGCCGCGCCGATCTGAAGAAATTGCGGATCGTATTCACGTCGCGCCTCAACGACTTCGCGACCGCCATGAGCGAAGATTTCGGCCATCGCTCGCGGCACGAATCGCTGATGAGCGACGGCATAACCGTGTTGCGCGAAATCGATTATCTGCTGTCGCATCTGCGGCGCTGGATGCGGCCGAAGCGTGTCTCCGCCGATCCGCTTTTTTTCCCCGCGCGCGCCGAAATTCGTTATCAGCCGCTGGGCGTCGTCGGTGTCATCGCGCCTTGGAATTATCCCGTGAACCTCGCCATCGTGCCGCTGGCCACAGCCATCGCGGCGGGCAATCACGTGATGATCAAACCTTCCGAACACACGCCGCACACGTCTGCATTGCTGCGCGACGTGCTCGCCGAAGTATTTCCAGACGATCGCGTCACGACGGTCATGGGTGCCGCGGACGTGGCCGAGCGATTCGCCGCACTGCCTTTCGATCATCTGTTTTTCACCGGCTCGACGACTGTCGGCCGAAAAGTAATGATGGCCGCGGCGCAACATCTGACGCCCGTGACGCTGGAGTTAGGCGGCAAATCTCCCGTCATCGTTGCCGAAAACTATCCGGTTGCGAAAGCGGTCGACCGTATTGCGGCGGGCAAATTTCTCAATGCCGGACAAACCTGCATCGCGCCGGATTATGTTTTGATGCCGAGTGCGATGATTTCTCCCTTTGTGGAAGAAATGAAAAAGTATATTTCGCTGCGTTATGGCGCCGTCGTCGGCAATCCCGACTATTCCAGCGTCATCAATGACGCGCAGTATGCGAGGCAGCAGCGCTATTTGGATGAAGCGCGCAGCGCCGGCGTCGAGGTGATTGCGCTGGCCGATAGCGACGCCGCTCACCGCATTTTGGCGCCGACGCTGGTGATCAATCCTGCTCCTGATCTGGCTCTGATGCAGGAAGAAATATTCGGGCCGATTTTGCCGCTGATTGCGGTCAAGTCGATCGACGCGGCGATCGAATTCGTCCGCGCACGTCCGAAACCGTTGGCGCTTTATTATTTCGATTTCGACGAGAACGACATCGAGCGTGTGCTGCAACGAACGGCCGCCGGCGGCGTTTGCATCAACGACACGGTCGTTCATTTCGCGCAGGCGCAATTGCCGTTCGGCGGCGTGGGTCCATCCGGCATGGGTCATTACCACGGCCATCAAGGATTTCTGACGTTCAGCAAACAGAAATCGGTGCTGTACCAGGCGCGCTGGACCGGCATGAAAATGATGCGGCCGCCGTATCGCGGCGTTGCCGATTTCATCATCAAATTCCTGACTCGCTGACATGGCGACGCCGCGCGCATCGGACATTTTTATGGACTTGGTCGGCATTCGATTGCCGATCATTCAAGCACCGATGGCGGGCGTGTCGACGCCGAACATGGCAGCCGCAGTTTCAGCAGCGGGCGCGCTCGGTTCTATCGGTGTCGGCGCAACCGATGCCGACGGCGCGCGCGAAATGGTTCGAACGATCCGAGCGCGAACCATCGCTCCATTTAACGTCAATGTGTTTTGTCATCGTCCCGCGCGCTCGCGGCCAGCGATCGAAAGCGCTTGGATCGATCGTTTACGTCCCGAATTCGAGCGATTCGATTCGTCGCCCCCGTCGGCGCTGCGGGAAATTTATCGCAGCTTCGTCGAAGACGACGCGATGCTCGCGATGCTCCTCGCGGAAAAACCGAGCGTCGTCAGTTTTCACTTTGGCCTTCCATCACAAGACCGCATACGCGCCATGATCGATGCGGGCATCATCCTGTTCGGCTCAGCGACCAACCTGACGGAAGCGCGGCAGCTCGTACACGCGGGCGTCCACGCGATCGTTGCGCAGGGATATGAAGCAGGCGGACATCGCGGCGTATTTGATCCCGATGTGGTGGACGATCGATTGGGAACTGTCGCGCTCACGCGACTGCTCGTGTGTAACTTCGATGTGCCGATCATCGCGGCCGGCGGCATCATGGACGGTGCGGGAATTTCCGCAATGCTGAAACTTGGCGCGGCAGCGGCACAGTTAGGAACGGCGTTCATCGCATGCGACGAATCACAGGCCGACGTCGGATACCGCGCTACGCTCTTCAGCGACGCCGCGCATCACACGGTGATGACGCGGGCGATTTCCGGTCGGCCCGCGCGTTGTCTCGCCAATCGATTTACGGCGATCGGCGCAGGATTGTCGGCTGGTGAAATTCCCGACTATCCCATCGCGTACGATGCAGGAAAATCGCTGCACGCCGCGGCGAAAACGAACGGTGAGTTCGGATTCGGCGCGCAGTGGGCCGGGCAAGGCGCACCGATGGCGCGACGAGTTTCATCGGCCGGCCTGATCGAACAATTGGCGGAAGAATTGAGACTCGCGGAATGATTTCTTATTTCGTAGGCGCGTGCGCGACAAGTTTGACGAGTGTCGCGCGCTGATCGGCCGTCGGTGGTTGCGATCCAGATGAAAACAAATATTCGAACAACTCACGATCCGCTAAAAATCGGCCCGATCGACACAACATCGGTCGTCAAGACGCGGACTGTTACCCGGCGTCGGCTTTCGCGTACGGATTGGCGGCCATAGCGCGCATCTCCTTCTGCGGCATGGTGTCGACGAGAACCGTAAATCCGAAATGCAACGCTATCGTTATCACGGCTAGCACGACGCTTACATTCATATGCCCTCCAGCCATAGCCACTGCGCCCGTCATCAAAGCGCCGCCCATGAAGCCGATGAAGCACATTAAAAACATGGTGAAAAAAGTGACGCCTCCCGTCGTCAGCGATGAGCGCGCCCACGACAATTTTGCGTCGCCGCTGGTGAGCGCGACTACGAGGATTCCGACAAAACGTATCAGCATGTATGCCATGCCGATCGCGAAATCGTGCCAGTTGAGTTGCGCGAAAATCTCCGCGAATCCCGACGCGTTCGTGTTGGCTGCGTAGCCCGCAAGCAATAGCATCAACATGACCGCGAGGCCGAATAATGTCATCGCCATGCTCGATACGTGCTTGGCCACACCGCGCGAGCGGTACAACGGCATAGAAAGCACATTGATGATGATGACTTCCGCAGCGAAGATGAGCTGCAATTCGACATAGCCGAGTGAACCGCTGTAGACGAACCACAGAAGCTGTAGATGACCCAGCAATTGCATCGCGACTTCCAGCGGCTGCAATTTGGCTTTCTCTTCGCTCGTCGTTTTCGCGTCGGCTATGGTCGGAACGGTGTGGTGTGTTCCGACTGCTTCACCATCGACGTTTTGCATGCACGTGTTCTCCAACGCAATTCGGACCGATCAAAAACGAACCACTTGTCGATCTGGAATACGACAAAAGCGTCACGCAGCGGACATTTTCAAATGCGATTTGGTGGGCCCACCAGGATTCGAACCTGGAACCAAAGGATTATGAGTCCTCTGCTCTAACCGTTGAGCTATAGGCCCGGTGCGGGTTTCAGGCTACTCGGCGAACCGGCCTGTGTAATTTCTGTGTAACTCGGCGGTGACTTACGAGCAGAGTCCCAGTTTGACCATCGCGCCGGTCATGCTGGCCGCGTGCGCAATACCGATCCGCGAGTCGCCAGGTTTTGCAGAGCCACCTATCGCTCGTATTGTAACTGCGTCCAAGCCCGTGCTGGGACCCATCGACAGTTGTTGCAATGGAATTATCTGAACTTCATCGCTAAGGCCGGCCCCGGCCATTTCAAGAACAGCTTGTCAGATTTGCACACGCGGACCGGCCGAATTCGCGAAAGTGCCAAACGCGGCACCGAATAATTACCCCTCCGACGGCGGTACGCGCGCTCAGCGTTAAGGCCTTGAGTTGTAAGCCTGTGTTCACGATCCCTTTACAATCTTTACGATCGCTTTACAATCATTATCACTTGCGGGGGAACGCGCAAGCGGGGCGCCAAGTGGTTTCGCGCATTCGTTGCAACACCTACTCATTCACTGCTGGGGTAAGCACATGATTAGTTTACGCCGCCGTCTTTTTTCGATCGGCATACCGACACTGGTTAGCTTGCTGCTGACCTCACTTGCGATTCCGGCTCACGCGCAGACGCGCACGGGCGAAGACGTTCAGAAACTCGAAGCAGTCGAGGTCACTGGTTCGCGCATCAAGCGCGCCGAATCGGAGGGCCAAGAGCCCGTCATTACGATCACCGCAAAGGAAATCCAAGCCACGGGGTTAGCGTCGATCGGCGATATCTTGCAGCAGCTGTCGGTGAGCGGCTCGTCGCTCAATACAAAATTCAACTCAGCCGGTAACTTCGGTTTCGCGCCGGACGGTTCCGGCGTCGGTTCGGGTTCGACGACAGTATCGCTGCGCAACCTCAACGCCAAACGCACGCTGATTCTCGTCGATGGCTTACGCTGGGTGAATGAATCGTCGGCGTCGGGCGTCTCGGCGGCGGTCGATCTGAACACGATTCCAGCCGGTGTTGTCGAACGCATCGAAATCCTGACCGACGGCGCGTCCGCGCTATACGGATCGGACGCGATCGCGGGCGTGATCAACATCATCACCAAGAAATCGCAGGACGGCGCTGCCATCAATCTGTATTACGGCGACTATTCGACCGGCGACGGCAAAACCTTTTCCGGCGACGTTTCCTTCGGTGGGAAAGGCGATCGCTACACGATGTTCTTCGATGTGAGCCATTACAAACAGAATGGCATTAGCTCGGCCGATTTCGCTCAAGGCAGCGCGGAGTGCGTACCGGGAACAGGGCTATCGAATTGCAGCTCGGCAACACCCTTCACGCGCGTGCTGTTCGATACGCCAGACGGCGGTGACTACGGCGGCCTATGTCCGGGCGGCTTCTGCAGCATCACGGCCAACGGCGTCGCACCGGCCGGCGGCGTGCAGGATTTTCCGGGTGGCTACCATCACTTCACCTCGGCCGACCGGTTCAACTTCGCACCATACAATCTACTGCTGACGCCGTCGGAGCGCAGTGGATTCTTCGGTCAGTTCGATTACAAAATCAATGATGACATTCACTGGTACGCGAAAGCGTTGTACAACACGCGCAAATCGACGAACCAGGCGGCACCGGAACCGATTTTCCTGGGCCAGGCATTCTGTTTTCTTATCGACCGCTGCTACAACGTCGGCGTCGACAAAACCAATCCCTACAATCCGTTTGGTTTTACGCTCGATCCGAGCAGTCCGGACTTCGGCATCGGCCGCCGTCCGGTTGAAGGCGGTCCGCGTATCTTCAGTCAAAAAGTCGACACGCGTTATTTCGCAACCGGTCTGACCGGCGTGTTCGACGCGTGGGGTCACAGCTTCAACTGGGACGTGAATGTAGTACGCGCCGACAACGATGCCGACCAGGATGTACTGGGTACCTACAACATCGCGCATATCCAAGAAGCGCTAGGTCCGCTGTCCGCATGTCAGGCCGATCCAAGCTGCGTACCGCTGAACATTTTCGGTGGACCGGGCACGATCACGCAGGCGATGCTGAATTACATCCAGTATCACGAGCATGACACCAGCCATCAATCGCTGGGCGTCGTCACGGCGAATGTATCCGGTGACATCGTGCAGCTCCCGGCGGGACCGCTCGATTTCGCTGCCGGTTACGAATATCGCGATTTGTCCGGCAACTACGAACCCGATTCCGTCGTGGTGGCTGGCGATTCCAATGGTGTGCCTTCGAAACCGACGTCCGGCAGTTACAACGTCGATGAATTTTACGTCGAGTTGAATGTGCCCATCCTGGCTGATATGGCGCTTGCGAAACATTTCGATTTGAACGTCGCGACGCGGTATTCCGACTACTCCACGTTCGGCAGCACGACCAACAGCAAACTCGGTTTGCGTTGGCAGGTCGTCGACGACCTCACCTTGCGCGGCACGTATGCACAAGGATTCCGCGCGCCATCCATCGGCGAATTGTTCGGCACCTTCTCGCGCTTCGATGCGACGCTGACCGATCCCTGCAACAACGCGACGGGTCAACGCGCGATCAACTGCGCGATCCTGGGCGTTCCGAATCCAGCGACGTTCGTGCAGTCGAACTCGCAAATCTCCGTGCTCACGGGCGGCAATCGGGACCTGCAGCCGGAGAAATCCCGCAATACCACGCTCGGTGCGGTTTACAGTCCGGGCTGGGCCGAGAACACATCGTGGTCGCAGAAGACCGATCTCGAGGTCACGTACTACAACATTCGCGTGAAAGACGCGATTCAGGCCAAAGACGCGCAAACACTGCTCGATCGTTGCGCCGATACGCTCGACCCTGCGGCGTGCAGTGTCCAATCGCGCAACGGCGCAGGCTATGTTGCGTTTCTCGACGACACGTTGGAGAACCTCGGTCGCGTAACGACGAGCGGCTTCGATATGTCGTTGAACT
>CAZZWP010000001.1:18788-71287 GCA_964657965.1 uncultured Rudaea sp.
GTCCGGGCGCGAGCTGGGAGAATACGTACGTCGAAAGCTACAAAGCCGTCGATACGAGCAACGGTCAACCCGAGCCGCAAGGCGTAGGCATCGAAGTGACCGACAGCGGCATTGCGCGCATTCGCTCGACGCTGCGTTTGGATTGGCAAATCGACGCATGGGACTTCGGCTATGCGTTCCGTTATGTGTCCGGCCTCACGGAAGACTGCGCGGCCGCCGCCGGATTCCCGATCTGCAAAGGCGCGGCAACCGCGAAGTTCCCGGATGGCTCGAACCGACTCGGTGCGGTCACGTACGGTGATGTGCGCGCATCGTGGAAGACGCCATTGGCAACGCCATTGACCGTCTCGGCCGGCATCAACAACGTGTGGTCGAAAGATCCGCCGGTTTGCCTGTCGTGCTCGCTCAACGGCTACGATGCATCGAACTACGACCTGCCAGGCCGTTTCTGGTATGTAGAGGCGAGCCTGAAGTTCTGATCTCCAACAACAGTAACCAGGGATGAAATTTGGGCCGCCTCGCGCGGCCCTTTTTTTTGCGGCGCAAATAAAAAGCCCCGCCATGCGGGGCTTTTGTTTTCGCGTGAATCGCGATTATTCCAGATCGAGGAACGACCGCAGTTGTTCCGAGCGACTCGGATGACGCAGCTTGCGTAACGCCTTGGCCTCGATCTGGCGAATACGTTCGCGCGTCACGTCGAATTGCTTACCGACTTCTTCCAACGTGTGATCGGTATTCATGTCGATGCCGAAACGCATGCGCAATACTTTCGCCTCGCGCGGCGTAAGACCGGCGAGAACATCGCGCACCGTTTCAGTGAGACCGGTGCCAGTCGCGGCTTCGACGGGCGATTCGACGTTCGTATCTTCGATGAAATCACCGAGATGCGAATCTTCGTCGTCACCGATCGGCGTTTCCATCGAAATGGGCTCTTTGGCGATCTTCAACACCTTGCGGATTTTGTCCTCGGGCATCTCCATCTTTTCCGCGAGCTCGTCCGGCGTGGGTTCGCGCCCCATCTCTTGCAACATCTGACGGCTGATGCGGTTGAGCTTGTTGATCGTCTCGATCATATGCACGGGAATACGAATCGTGCGTGCCTGGTCGGCGATCGAACGCGTGATGGCCTGACGGATCCACCACGTCGCGTACGTCGAGAACTTGTAACCGCGGCGATATTCGAATTTGTCGACGGCCTTCATCAAGCCAATGTTGCCTTCCTGGATCAGATCGAGGAACTGCAAACCGCGATTGGTATACTTTTTAGCAATCGAGATGACGAGACGCAGGTTGGCCTCGACCATTTCCTTCTTCGCGCGGCGTGCTTTGGCTTCGCCGATCGACATGGCGCGGTTGATTTCCTTGATGTCGGCCAGCGACAAATACAAGGTTTTCTCCAGCGCGATCAGCTTTTCCTGTTCGGCGACGATGTCGGGTTTGTGCGCGCGGATCGACGACGACCATTTCTGTTTCTTGCGGATCACTTCGTCGGCGAAGTTCGTGTTGATTTCGTATTGCGTGAATGCCTTCAGGAAATCCTTGCGCGGCATTTTGGCCTGGCGCACGCAGACGTCCATGATCACGCGCTCGTGCGCGCGGATGTTGCTGACGACGTCGCGCAGTTTCTTGACGAAACTGTCGATCATGATCGAAGGCAGTTTCAGCTTGAGAAACGCCTCGGCCATCTGTTCGCGAACTTTCTGCGTTTTCTTGTCGCCCGAACCGTTTTTGTCGGCGGACTTCTGGAATTTCGCGTACAACCCGCGCAGCTCGTCCATGCGGCGTGTCACTTCGACGGGATCAGGCCCGGTATCGACGGGATCGGCATCCTCGGCATCGCCTTCTTTTTCTTCTTTCTCGACGACCTCGACTTCGAGTTCGGCTTCCATCAGCTGTTCGTTGACTTCAAGACCCGGCACTTCCATGTCGACGAAACCGGTGAGCACTTCCGACAAACGCTTCTTGCCCTCCGTATGCTGATCGAATTCCTCGATCAGTAACTGGATCGACCACGGGAAATTCGCCAGCGAACTCTGGACCTGGTTCAAGCCTTCTTCGATGCGCTTTGCGATGGCGATTTCGCCTTCGCGCGTGAGAAGTTCGACCGTGCCCATCTCGCGCATGTACATGCGCACCGGATCGGTGGTGCGGCCCACTTCGGCATCGACGGCCGACAGCACGGCCACGGCTTCTTCCGTCGCGGTTTCGTCGTCGACGGTGGCGACCGGCGTTTCCGGCAGCAACGTTTCGGTATCGGGCGCAACTTCGTGCACCTCGATGCCCATGTCGTTGATCATGCCGATGATGTCTTCGATCTGTTCAGGATCGACGATGTCGTCCGGAAGGTGATCGTTAACTTCGGCGTACGTCAGATAGCCTTGTTCTTTGCCCTTGATGATGAGGGTCTTGATTTCGGATTGCTGTTGCTGAACTGCTTGTTCGATGGCCATAGGTGCTGAAGTCAGAAGTAAATGCTGAGGATCAAAAAAATCGGGAGTAAAGACCTTTAACTATAGAAAGGCTGTCAAGGACGGCGCTTTCCCGCTAGAAACAACGATTTGGCTCAGTGGACATCGAGCCAGAACGTAACCGGTCCGTCGTTTATCAGGCTGACTTCCATATGGGTGCCGAATCGGCCGATTTCCACCGGCGAATGACGTTTCCTTGCGAGTTCCACCAATCGGTCGAACCAAAAACGTCCGTGTTCCGGTGACGCCGCCGATGTAAAACTCGGCCGCATGCCTTTCGACGTATCGGCCGCCAGCGTGAATTGCGATACGAGTAGCAGCCCGCCATGCGTGTCGGCCAGCGAACGATTCATCTTGCCCATATCGTCCGAAAACAGTCGATAACCGAGCAGTCGTTCGACCATTCGCCGGGTTTGAGCTTCGCTATCCAGCGGCTCGACCGCGACGAATGCCAAGAGACCCGCTCCGATCCTTCCCACCGTCTCGCCGTCCACATCGACGCGCGCCTCGCGAACGCGCTGTAACAGGGCGATCATGCGAGTAAACCGTCGTTAGGACTGGAAAGAGCGATGTCATCCATACGTTATTAACGCAATTCGAGGGTAAAACCAGACAGGTGAGCAGCGATTGCGTGCAAGACGTGCATCACGTCATCGTTTCAGCCGCCGCAAAAACGTTTTGAGCTCCCGCGCAGCCGACATATTCTCGCTTTCAACGGCGAGCTTAAGCGCTTTTTGAAAGAGTTGAACCGCGCGATCCACCACGCCCATTTTGACCAGCGTCATTCCCATCATGCGCATCGCGGCGATATTCCACGGATCGAATTTCAACGACCAACGCAATTCCTCGAGCGCTTCTTCTCGGAGATTCGCGTCCAGCAGCGCATTGGCGAGCATCACCCGCAAATGGGTTCCGTCGGTCGGACCCCCGCGCTTTCGACGCAACCGCGCGATGCGATCGTCGAGAAATTGCGCTTCGCTACGGGGCTGATGCCGCGCGGCGACCGCCCTCATTGCATAAACCAGCCGTGGCTTACGACTATCGATTGCCCGGTCAGCGCATTGGACTCGAAACCCGCGAAAAACAGCGCGCACGCCGCGACATCGTCGACCGTCGTGAACTCGCCGTCGACCGTGTCCTTGAGCATTATTTTCTTGACGACATCCTCTTCCGAAATCTTGAATTCCTTTGCCTGCTCGGGAATCTGTTTTTCGACGAGCGGTGTGCGTACGAAGCCTGGGCAAATGACATTCGCGCGCACTTTTTTCGCCGCGCCTTCTTTCGCGACGACTTTGGCGAGACCGATCAACGCATGTTTGGCGGCGACGTAAGGCGCTTTCAATTTCGACGCCTCTTTCGAATGCACCGATCCCATGTAAATGATCGAACCGCCATTGCCCGTCGCGTACATCCGTTTCAGGCACGCACGGGTCGTCAGAAATGCGCCGTCGACGTGGATAGTCATCAGTTTTTTCCAATCCGCATAACTGAATTCGTCGATCGGATTCACGATCTGGATACCCGCGTTGGAAACGAGGATATCGACGCTGCCAATATCTCTCACCGTTTTTTCCACACCCGCGTCGACGGCGGCTTCATCGGTCACGTCCATCACGATCGCAGTGGCTTTGACGCCGCGCTTTTTGATGTCGTCGACCGCCGCCTGCGCCGCGTCTGCATTGATATCGGCAACAGCAATGTGCGCGCCGTTATCCGCATAAACCTCCGCAATGCGCTTGCCGATGCCGCTGGCCGCGCCGGTAACCAATGCCACCCGATTATTGATGCCCATCGAATTCTCCCAGACCCTGTATACTTTTTCGCTTGTATATTTTGCGGCTATCGCGGCGTCAGTCGTCGCGCGCCGTATTCTTCACGTCGACGCCAAGATCGCGCAGCTTGCGATACAGATGGGTACGTTCCATACCGACGGCTTTCGCCAGCTTGCCCACGCTGCCGCCCGCGCTTTGCAATTGACGCAGCAGATAAGCGCGTTCGAATTGCTCACGCGCTTCGCGCAACGGCAGATTGAAATCGATACCGGATGCATCCGTCGACGCAGAACCGACCGTCGCGACACCCAGCGCCGCTTCGACTTCGCTCAACTCCACATCCGGCGCACTGCCCATCACCAGCAGCCGTTGCACGAGATTGCGCAACTCGCGCACATTGCCGGGCCACACGTAATTTCGCAGCCGGTTCTGCACCGCTACTGGAAAATGCCGGTACGGAAGTTTGTCGCGGTTTCCAAAAAAATCGGCGTGCAGGCGCAGCAATTCCGGCACATCTTCGCTGCGCTCGCGCAACGGCGGAACATTCAACGGCACGACGTTGAGCAAGTAATAAAGTTCCTCGCGGAATTGACCGGCGCGCACGAGCGCTTCGAGATTTTGCGCCGTCGCCGCAATCACGCGCAGATCGAGTGCAGCAGAACCACGCCCACCGCTACGCGTCAACGACCGACGCTGCAGGACGCTAAACAGTCGCTGCTGGATTTCCGCATCGAGTTCGGCGACCTCATCCAAAAACAACGTGCCGCCATTGGCCTGTTCGAGCAAACCGTGCTGTACGCCATCAGCGTTTTCCGCACCGAACAAGGCGGCGACGACGTGTTCGCGCGGAATCGTCGCTGGCGCGACGGTCGTGAACGGTCCGTCGCGACGCGGACTGTGTTCGTGCAACCAGCGCGCAATGGATTCCTTGCCGACGCCGCGCTCCCCATGAATAAGCACCGACGTATCGTGCTGCGCGAGCTTTTCCATCTGCGCGCGCAGGGCGAGCATCGGCTTGCTGCCGCCGACCGGCTCTAGCGGAATGGCGAGATTTTGTCGTAACCCTTCATTCTCACGCCGCAAACGACTGGCTTCGCGCGCACGTGCGATCGTCAACAATAGCTTGGCGAGAGAAATGGGTTTCTCGATGAAATCGTAAGCGCCGAGCCGGGTCGCTTCGACCGCGGTTTCGACCGAGCCGTGTCCCGACATCATGATGACCGGGCACGCCGCCAGCGCGCCGGATTCGGCCCACTCGCGCAGCAAACTGATGCCGTCGGTGCCGGGCATCCAGATATCGAGCAACGCGACGTCCGGTTGATCGCGTAAGCGAATCGCTCGCGCTTCGACGGCGTCGGCGGCAACGAGCACCGCATAGCCTTCGTCCTGCAGAATTTCCTTGACGGTGTTGCGGATATCCGGCTCGTCGTCGACTACCAAAACCGTTGTGCTGGCCATCCCGATACCGTTGCGTAAAAACAACGGCTAAGCATAACGCAACCGCGGCGCGATGATTAGGATGAGATCATCAGCCCGTCGCGAGCATCGCGTCGGCACGCTTGACGATCGTCTGCGCAAACTCGTCGCCTTTGGCTTTTCCGACGACCCGCACGAATTCCGGAAAAATCCCGCGCAATTCCTCGGCCCTGTAGCAATGCTCCAGCTTCAGCGTAAATCGAAACGCCGCGATCATACCCAACGACGCCACCGCCGTTTCGTTGAGCAGCTGCTTTACTTGTTGTGTGGCGGGCACGATCGACTCGTTATTGGCCGCAACCGGTGTCGGTGCGCCGCCGCTTTGCACGGCCACGAGTTCCAGCGCGATCAGTTCGCCCAGAATCGCGCGCACATCGCCCAGCGATCGCATGCTGATGGCGAGTTGCCCCACCGTTTCCACGCCATGCACCATGATCAGCAACGAGCGCGCGCGCGGTTGCAGCTTGCGTTGCTTGTGGCCGATCTCCTGCAGACCGGCGATGGTTTTCACCGGCACATCCGAATCGCGCATAACGCCTCCGTCTTGCTGAGCGCGCGGCTATTTTTATCGCAAAAATGTACACCAGAACGGGAACCGCTGCGCATTCCTGCACAGATCGACCACGACGCACCGGCTCGGCTACTCTAACGATATGACGTCATCCGCGCGCACTCCGATTTCGGCATGCATCATCACGCTGAACGAAGCCGATCGCATCGACGCGTGTATCGTATCGCTCAATTTTTGCGATGAGATCGTCGTGGTCGATTCCGGTTCTACAGACGGAACGCGGGAACGCGCCGTCGCACTCGGTGCGCGCGTCATCACACACGCCTTCGAAGGCTATCGCGCGCAAAAAGATTTCGCCGTGCGTTTCGCGCAACATGATTGGGTTCTGTGTCTGGATGCGGACGAGCGCGTGACGGATGCGTTGCGCGCGTCTATTCAGACCGCGCAGCAAAGCGGATTTCCCGATGCCGGCGGATTTCGATTCGCGCGCGCGACGGATTATTTCGGAAAATTCCTGCGTCACGGCAATGCGTATCCCGACCGCGTCCTGCGTCTTTTCGACCGGCGCCACGGTGGATGGCGCGGCGACCGGGAGATCCACGAACATGTCGACGTCGACGGACGCGTCGTGACCCTGGAGGGCGATCTTGACCATCACGCTTACCGCTCCCTCACCGATCAACTCAATCGATTGCAGCGCTACGCAGCGTTGATGGCCGACGACATGCATCGCCGCGGACGTCGCGCGACGATCGGCCATCTCGTCTTCAATCCGTTCTGGCGATTTTTCCGCGGTTATTTTCTTCGACTCGGGTTCCTCGACGGCTGGCGCGGATTGATCTACGCGTGGGTCGAGGCGAACTACGTGCGCCAAAAATTCGCCATGCTATGGCTGCTGGCGCGCGACAAGAAAATCTGACGCGATGCACGAATCGGTTGCCACGCCCTTGCCGTCAGTCACTGTTCTCGTCATCGCGTACCGCATGGCGAAGACGATCGAGGCCGCATTACGATCCGCGTTGGCGCAGACGTTACCGTGCGACATCCTCGTTTCCGACGACAGTTCGGACGATGGCTCGCTGGATATCGCTGCGGCCGTTTTAAGTGACTATCACGGCCCACATCGCGTTCGCGCGCGCAGCACGGCGCGGAATCTCGGGTTGTGCGCGCATCTGAACGAATTGGCGGCCGAAGCGAGTAGCGACATTCTCGTGTTCGCGTCCGGCGACGACATTTCTTATCCGCAGCGCGTGCAGCGAATCGCTGAAACATTCGCGGCGAACCCCGCTGCGCAACTCGTCGGGTCTGGCGTAGACGACATTGGTGTAGACGACTCGATCCTCGCGCGATCGGTGCGCGCGTTGCCGTCGCGTGTCGATCAGCGCTGGTTTTTACACCGAGGCCGGCTGATGACGACGGTCGGCGCATCGATGGGCGTCCGCCGCGAACTATTGACGAAATTTCCGCCGTTGGCGGGCGTCGTCGAAGACAACATGCTCAGTTTGCGTGCTGTCCTCGCCGGCGATTGCTTGTGCTTGCAGGAACCGCTCATCGGTTATCGTCGGCACGCTGACAATCTCGGCGACTGGGTTTTCGATCGCAGCGAAACGGGATATGCCGGCTTCGAGCGACGCCATCGTCGTGTGCTGTCGATGTATCGCGATATCGCCGCCGATCAGGAACGCTGCGCGGCCGCGCGTCAGGATCTGCCAGCGGCGCGCCGACAACTTGCGTTGGAATTGGCCCAGATGTATCGGCTCGAAGCCGACATGCGCGAAGCGATTCTCGACCGACCTCGTCGCGAATGGCTTCCCTATTTATGGCGCGGGCTTCGCCATCCGGGATTGCGTCGGAAAAGCGCGGAACGTGCGATCAAGCTGCTGCTGCCACGCCGCTGGTTCGCGCGCGGCTGATTATTGCTCGCGCGGCAAACGCAGCGTAAATAGCGCGCCGCCGCCGGACCGATTTTCCGCGCGGATACTGCCGCCATGTTCTTCCGCAATCTTCTTGGCAACCGCAAGGCCCAGGCCCGTGCCTTTAGCCTTGCTCGTCGTGTACGGCTCGTACCAGCGGTCGTCGAATCCTTCCGGCAACCCCGGACCATTATCGGCGACCGTCAACTCGATCCACTTTTGCTCATTTTCCACAATGTCGCATGTCGCGACTTCGATGTGCGGCTTGCGCGTGTCGCCGATTGCCTCGATCGAATTCTTAAGAAGATTGTGCAGCAGTTGGCGCAATCGCCCGGCATCCGCGCGCACGACCGGATCGGCGGCGGCGAAACGTCGCGTCAGTTGTATGCGCTGGTCGTTCTCGTACAGGTCGAGCACTTCACCGAGCAGTGAATGCAGCGACAGAGGACGCGCGTCGATCTGCGGCGGCCGCGCGTAATCGCCGAATGAATTCACCATCGCTTTCAGCGCTTCGACCTGGCTGATGATCGTGTGCGTGGCGCGATCGAGCACATCGGTCTCCTCCGGCTGCAAACGGCCGATGAAGCGACGGCGCAAGCGCTCGGCGGCGAGCTGGATTGGGGTCAGCGGATTTTTGACCTCATGCGCCAACCGCCGCGCGACTTCCGCCCACGCCGCATCGCGTTGCGCGCGATTGAGCAGCGTCAGATCGTCGATGACGACCACGACACCCGATTCGCTGCCAGGCATCTGCGCGAGTTCCGCGCCGCGCATCGTCAGCACGATACGCTCGCCGCGCTCGATGACGACTTCCTCACGCCATTCGCGCACGCCTTCTCGCACGTGCTTGAGAACGGGATCGATCAATGGCGCAAGCAATGGATATTGCTGACGCACGATGCTCAGATGTTGACCGAGATACCGCGACAGCGGCGCGTCCAGAATCGTCTCGGCCGCGTGATTTGCCGTGCGCAGCACGCCGCTGCGATCGAGTCCGAGTACACCAGCCGACAACCGTTCCAGCAAGGCCTTGAGATACGCGCGTTGATTCTCCGTTTCTTCCGCACTGAGTCGAACGCGCGAGCTCGCCAGCTCCAGCTCACGCTGCATCTGATCGAACGACGCGAGTAGAAATCCCAGTTCATCGTCGCGGCGAATCGGCAGTGGCGTGTCGTAACGACCGGCGCCGACGGCGCGCGTCGCGGCCGCCAAGCGCGCAATCGGTGCAGTCAATCGCCGCGCGGTGCCGAAGGCCGCGAGCACGGCAAACAAAGCCGACAAGAGCAACACGAACGTCAACACAATCGTGAATGTGAGCTTCAACGATCCACGCAGATATTTCAGTCGCTGAAAATCGAAACTGGCCTGCTCGATGCCGCTCGTCAGTGGCTGGATGGAACTTGGAACGGGGTACAACGCCTGCAAAAGCCGCTGTGCGCCGGACGCGTCGCTCGCCAGCGGCAACACGATGTGCAGCACGAGTCGCGATCCGATAGGTTCGGCGGCGGCGAAACGTCCGCTGTTCTGCAACCGCAACAACGCCGTCGAATCCGGGAAAACGGGCGAGACGAATTGCGGATCAGAACTCGTCGTCGCGACGATCGATTGATTCGCGCCGAACACCGTCACCTGCAATGCGCCGTGCGAATCGATAAACGCGTCCAGCTTCGCTTGCGGATTGTCGTCGGGCGCCGCCGCCATGTCGGCGACGAGCGCGGCGCAGGCATCTTGCGCCGCTTTCAGGCGTTCATCGAGGTAGACGCGGCCTATTTCGAGCGCATCGTCCATCGCGCTTTCCATACGCACGTTGAACCAGGTATCGATCGTCGAATCGAGAAAACTCAACGCGAATCCGTACACCAACAGCACCGGCGGCATCGCGAGAAAGATCAGCATGACGAGCACGCGCCGCGTCAGAAGCGCGCCGGCGACGCGCGCTTTCAATTCACGCCGCAGACGCAATAATCGTTGCACGATGGCGACGACGAGAGCGACGAGTGCAAGCACGGATGCCGTCAAAACCCACGGATACCATGCGCTCAGGCGGTCGCTGCCGCCGGCCGCGTCGTTGGCGAGCAGCAACGCGGCCGCGAGCAGCGTGATCGCCGCGAGCGCGGGAAACACGCGCCGCGCGATGAGCGTCAGTCGACTGCTGCGGGCCACGTAAACGTTCCACTATTCAACCACCAGGCCGGTCGCACCAGTGACGACATGCGCAGCACGCCGGGAAGTGTCGTGCGGTCGATGGCCACGTCGAGTTGATAGCGATCGGCTTTCTGCACACTCCATGTCGCCAACGGAATGCGAATATTTTCGAGTGCGGCGAGCGCCGCCGCGCGCGCGGGAAAACTGCGCGTCCGATCCAAATCGAGATCGCGAAACTGGTAATACCGACTGAGCGGGTAGTAGCGCAGTTGAACGTGCCGTTGTTGTTGAGCGACGTCGCGGTGCACGCCCAGCAACGCGGGTTTCTGTGCTTTCAGCGTGAGAACGAAATCCAGCGGAATGCCGTGGTCGAGCGCATCGAGCAAACTCGCGTCCGGTTTCCAGTCGATCTGCGCGAGCAAATTATCCGCGGAAATACTCGCGGACCGAATCGACATGGATTCCGGCTCGCGCACGCACGCGGCGAGCGCGATGCAGCAAAAGCTGCTAATTATACTTTTCCACAACCGCATAGAAAAATCCGTCCATGCCGGATTCCCCCGGCAGGTTTTGCATTCCCGCGCCCGACGCGCGCCATCCGAGATTCAGCGGCAACGTGCGGGCGTCGGCGTGACGCTTCAAAAAAGAGTCGACTTGCCGCGCATTTTCCGCCGCGAGTATCGAGCATGTGGCATAGACTAAGCGCCCGCCGCGTTTGAGCAAAGGCCACAACGCATCGAGGATGCGCGATTGCGCCGCGACGAGCGGCGCGATATCGGAGGCGCGACGATGCAGTTTGATGTCCGATTGGCGACGAATGATGCCGGTCGCCGAACACGGCGCATCGAGGAGGATGCGGTCGAACGTCGCGCCGTCCCACCATGCGCGTACATCACCCGCATCGCCAGCACGCAGCTCGCAACGGAGGCCGAGCCGATCCAGATTTTCTCTCACCCGATCAAGCCGTCCGGCATCGTTGTCGAGCGCTACAAGATGAGCATCCGAGCGTTCCAGCAGATGCGCCGTTTTGCCGCCGGGCGCGGCACAGGCGTCCAGAACGCGCATGCCGTCGCGCGCGTCAATCAACTCGGCGGCGTACTGGGCCGCGCCGTCCTGCACCGAGAATAGCCCTTCCGCATAACCGGGCAGCGTGGTGATATCGCGGCTTTCACGGAGAATGATTGCCGTCGGCAACGCTGCGACGATGTCGCAGGAGACGTCCGACTGCGCGAACGTTTCGATGAGCGTTGATCGTGTCGTGCGGCGCGAATTCACGCGAAGCCAAATCGGCGCTTCGACATTATTGGCCGATGCGATGGCGTCGACGTCGCCGGGATAATCGCGCGCAATCGCATCGATCAGCCAAGGCGGATGCGCGGTACGTGTCGATATTTCCGCGTCGAGACGCGTGAGGTGCGTGACGCGTTCGCGCAACCATCGCCTCAATAGCGCGTTCGTCAGCGCTGCGAATTTCGGCTTTCCCATCGCGCGCGTCGCGTCGACCGTTGCGGCGACGGCCGCGTAATCGGGAAGGCGCAGAATTTCTAACTGCACGAGTCCGAGCACCAGTAACGCCTGAATATCAGGATCCCGCAACGGATGGGTGACGAGCGCATCGATGGCCGGCGCGAACCGCAACCACCAGCGCGCGCCTTCGTTGAGCAATGCGGACAGCAGCGCGCGATCGCGCGGGTCGCCAATTGTTTTTGTCGCCGACGCGAAAACGACCCGGCGCGATTGTCCGATAACGATCTGCGCGAGCGCTTTCGCGGCGATCGCGCGTAGATCGGCGCCGGGATTCACAGCGCGCGGATCAGGTCGGGACGAGAGTTCAAGTAGTCGCCGACCGCCATGCGTCGGCCGCCTGCGCGCTGCACCTCGCGGATGCGTAGAACGCCATCGCTGGTGGCGACGTTGATGCCCTGCTTGTCGGCGCCGACGATCGAGCCCGGCGATTTTTCGGTCGGCGTCGGCATGGCCTGCGCGGACCAGATCCGCAAATGATCGCCGCTGATATTCGCTTCCGCGATGGGCCATGGATTGAACGCCCGCACTTTGCGCTCGATCGTGATCGCGCTTTCGTTCCAGTCGACGCGCGCTTCGGCTTTGTCGAGTTTATGCGCGTAAGTGATGCCCTCGTTCGATTGCGGCTGCGGCGAAAGCGTTTGGCCGTCCAAGGTCGATTGCAGTGTTTCGCGTAGCGTCGTCGCACCGAGCGCGGCCAGTTTGTCGTGCAACGATCCGGCCGTGTCGTCCGCGGCGATCGGCAGTTCGCGGCGCAAAAGAACCGGGCCGGTGTCGAGTCCGGCTTCCATTTGCATCACGCATACGCCGGTTTCTCTGTCGCCCGCGAGAATCGCGCGCTGGATCGGCGCCGCACCCCGCCAGCGCGGCAGCAGCGACGCGTGAACATTCCAGCAGCCGAGCCGCGGCATCGCGAGCACTTTGCGTGGAAGAATCAAGCCATAGGCAACGACGATCAGAAGATCGAGATCGAGCGTTCTCAATCGCGACTGAACGTCAGCGTTTTTCAGCGTTTCCGGTTGTTCCACCGAATAACCCGCAGTGATAGCCGCTTGCTTGATCGGACTCGGCGCGAGTTTGCGTCCACGCCCGGCGGGCCGATCGGGTTGCGTGTAGACGGCAACGATCTCGATGCCAGGCAGTTCGCACGCGTGCAGATGCGGCACGGCGAACTCGGGCGTGCCCGCAAACGCCACGCGCAAACGTGCCGGATTGCTCAAGCGGCGGTCGCTGCGCGGCGCTGTTTGTCGAGCTTCTTGCGAACCAGCTCGCGCTTGAGCGGCGACAGATAATCGACGAAAAGTTTGCCGATCAGATGGTCCATCTCGTGCTGGATGCAGACCGCCAGCAAACCATCGGCGTCGAGCGTGAACGGCTGGCCGTGGCGATCGAGCGCGTTGACGGTGATGCGGTCGGCGCGTTCGACATCGGCAAAAATTCCCGGGACGGATAAGCAGCCTTCCTGATAAACCTGCGAACCTTCGTGCGCGGTGATCACTGGGTTGATCAACACGAGCGGCTCGTTTCGTTCGTCGGATACGTCGAGCACCAGAAGCTGCTTGTGCACGTCGACTTGTGTCGCGGCCAGACCGATCCCCGGTGCTTCGTACATCGTGGCGAACATGCCGTCGATCAAATCCAGCAGCTTTTGATCGAAGACAGTCACGGGCTGCGCATGGGTGCGCAGCCGCGGGTCGGGGAATTCCAGGATCGTCAACATAAGCGTAAATATGGTGGAAAACGTCGTTTACTCAAGGAATCGGAGTCGGCGCTGGCTAGAAAGACCCCGTGCGGCGACAAAACTTCGAAAAATCCCGGAAAATTCTACGCCGATTGGGCACTTGGCGCGAGATCACCGCCTGTTTTGTGCGCCAGTCCCCAAAATTGCACGACCGGTCGTTTGCGTCGGTAAAAAATTCGTATACACTCGCGGAGCCCGTGGGGAATCAGCTTGGGGAATCAGGTACATGGCCGCCATGCTTAAAAAACTACCTGCAGTTTGCGCCGGACTGCTGCTCACGCTTTCCGTTTACGCAGCCAGCGTCCAAATGGCGGATAACGCGCCCGACTCCTACACCGTGCAGCGGGGCGATACGTTGTGGAGCATCGCGCACAAATTCTTGCGCAATCCGTGGGACTGGCCGGAAGTTTGGCAAGCCAATCCGCAGGTTTCCAATCCGCATTTGATATATCCCGGCCAAGTTTTGAATCTCGCGTACGTCAACGGCCACGCGCGCGTCACGAACGGTGGGTTTGGCCCGCACGTTCGCGCCGAATCGCTCGACGAAGCCGTCAAGCCGCTGCCGCTCTCGGCGATCGAAGATTTCCTGAAGAAGCCCCGCGTACTGAACGACGACGAATTCAAGCACGCGCCGCACGTGGTTGGAATCGAAGATCACCACATCAACGGCACCACGGGCATGCTCGTTTATGTGCGCGGACTCGATGCGCCGGAAAGCCAGCAGTTCACGCTCGCGCGCCCGATTGGACGCTATTACGAAATCACGTCAAACAATGGCGAGCCGTCGCGCATTTATCGCCAGTCGCTCGAAAACGAGGACAGCCGTCCGGACATGCTGTGGCGCGCCGGCCCGAATCATTTCAGCCTACACGGCGACGTGCGTTTCTTAGGCTACGAAATGTTCCAGTACGGCACGGTGCAAGTCACGCACACCGGCGATCCGGCGTCGACGCTCGCACTCTCGTCGGATTACGAAATCCGCAAAGGCGACCTCGTACTGCCGCTCGACAACATGCCGTACGATTTCCAGTACATGCCGCACGCACCCGCGCATCTGCCGCCGAATATGCGCGTGATGGCGTTTACCGACGCGCTGAATGCGGTGGGACGTCTGCAAGTCGTCGCGCTGTCGCACGGTGCCGCCGACGGTGTCGAAAACGGCCAGACGTATTCGATTTTCAGCCCGGGCGACACCGTCGAGGACCTGACGGACTATCCCGAGTTCAGCGCCAAGAATTTTTTCCACCCGAAGGACAAGGAAGTGAAATTACCCGAGGAATACGTCGGACACGTCATGGTGTTCCGCACGTTCGATCGCGTCAGCTACGGTCTGATCATGGATGGCATTCGTCCCGTGCATATCGGTGATCACCTGTACGAGCCCGATCACCGCTAAGCGCATCGCGTGATCTCGAACGGCGCGGATCACCGCGCCGTTTGCGTTTTCGTCTCTTAAATTACTCGAATCATCATGCCGATCACTCACCCCATCGCGGACGTTCGCGCGTGGCTTACGTTGTTGCGTGCGCCGCATTTGGGCGCGTCCGTCATTCGCCAACGCGTCGCGCAACATGGATCTGTACTGGCGGCGTTCGCGAGTGCAAGGCTCGACGCGAATGTCCATGAAGCCGCGAGAGCATGGCTGCGACAACCGGATGACGAAGCGATCGATCGCGACATGGCGTGGCTCGATAAGCCGAATCATCACCTCGTCACGGTTGTCGACGATGACTATCCCGTCCTGCTGATCAAAGGACAAAATCCGCCCGCCGCGTTATTTGTCGCCGGCGCTCCAACCTTGCTATGGACACCGCAAATCGCCATCGTAGGCGCGCGCAACGCGAGCAGTGTGGGGTTGAGCAACGCGCGCGCTTTCGCGACGGCATTCGTACAATCCGGCAACACGGTGACCAGCGGACTCGCCGAAGGCATCGACGGTGCGGCACATGCGGCCGCGCTGGACGCGGGCGGCCACACCATCGCCGTGCTGGGAACGGGCCCCGATGTGGTCTACCCACGCCGCCATGGCGCGCTGGCCGAACGCATTGTCGAGCGCGGCGCATTGGTGTCGGAATTTTCCCCCGGCACGCCGGGACGGCCGGAACACTTTCCGCGCCGCAACCGAATCATCGCCGGCTTGAGTCTAGGAACGTTGGTCGTCGAAGCGAATCTGAATTCCGGTTCATTGATCACGGCGCGTTTGGCAAATGAGCAAGGCCGCGAAGTATTCGCGGTGCCTGGATCGATTCACAATCCACTCTCGCGCGGATGTCATCGACTGATTCGCGATGGTGCCACGCTGGTCGAAACGGCCGCGGAAGTGTTGGAGGAATTACACGGCGTCGGCTCGTTGCTCGCCAGCGACTTGCGACGTCGCCTTGCCGATGCTGACGCGAAATTGCCCAGCGACCTTGCGCCCGATCACAGCGGTGATCCGGATTACGCGAAACTATTGTCTGCGCTCGACACGCATCCGCTCGCACTCGACGAGCTCGCCGAACGAACCGAATTGGCCGCCGCGGCATTGTCGTCGATGTTGCTGGTGTTGGAACTCGACGGCGCCGTCGTCGCGGAGAACGGACGTTACGCACGCCGCTGAAATACGGGACTTTTCCCCATTCGCTTGACAGCACGCCCGACTCTGTGACCACACTGAAAAAAGGAGACGGTATACCTCGATCTCGAAAAACGGCCGCTTTTATAAGGGCGAACGGTATCGAAGTAACACGATGGACCTGACTTATGGCAAAGAATCTGCTCATCGTTGAATCGCCCGCCAAGGCGAAGACGATCAACAAATACCTCGGCAAGGACTTCCAGGTCCTGGCCTCGTACGGGCACGTGCGCGATCTGCGCCCGAAAGAAGGCGCCGTCGATCCCGACGACAATTTCCACATGGCCTACGAGGTGATCGAGAAAAACGAGAAGCACGTCGACGCCATCGCCAAAGCGGCGAAAAGCGCCACGTCACTCTATCTGGCCACCGACTTGGATCGCGAAGGCGAGGCCATCTCATGGCATATCTCCGAGATTCTGCGCGAGCGCAATTTGCTCGAGGGCAAGAACGTTCACCGCGTCGTGTTTTCCGAAATCACGCCGCACGCGATTCAGGAAGCCGTGGCGAATCCGCGTGCGCTGTCGCTCGATCTGGTCAACGCGCAGCAAGCGCGTCGCGCGCTGGATTATCTAGTCGGCTTCAATTTGTCGCCGGTGTTGTGGCGCAAAGTGCAGCGCGGTCTTTCGGCCGGACGTGTGCAGTCGCCCGCGTTGCGCATGATCGTCGAGCGCGAAGAAGAAATCGAAGCATTCAAGCCGCGCGAATACTGGAGCATCGAAGCCGATTGCGCACATCCGGATTTGCGTTTTTCGGCGCGCTTGCTGCGCCTGCGCGGGAAAAAATTCGAGCAATTCGACCTCAGCAACACGCAAGACGCCCATGCTGCGCGCGACGCGATCGTCAAATCCGCGCAAGGCCGTCTTGTCGTCAGCGAAGTGCAATCGAAAGAGCGCAAACGCCGCCCGTCACCGCCTTTCACGACATCGACGCTGCAACAGGAAGCCGCGCGCAAGCTCGGGTTTTCGACGAGCCGCACGATGCGCATCGCGCAAGGTTTATACGAGGGCGTGACGCTGGGTGACGAAGGCACCGTCGGTCTCATCACGTACATGCGTACCGATTCGCTGAACATCGGCATCGATGCGATCACGGAGATGCGCAAAGTCATCGCACGCGATTTCGGTCAGAAAGCGCTGCCGGAAAATCCGAATTTCTATCGCTCGAAATCGAAGAATGCGCAGGAAGCGCATGAGGCGATTCGTCCGACCTCGGCATTGCACACGCCGGCCAGCGTGGCGGTTTTTCTCAACGACGACCAGCGCAAGCTGTACGACTTGATCTGGAAACGCGCCATCGCCAGCCAGATGCAATATGCGACATTGAATACCGTATCCGTCGATCTCGATGCAGGCGGTGAAACATTCTTCCGCGCTAGCGGCACCACGATCGTCGATCCGGGATTTCTCGCCGTCTACGAAGAAGGCAAAGACCAGAAGAACGCCGACGACGATGACGAAAACCGCAAACTGCCCGCCATGACGGTCGGCGAAGCCGTGCCGTTGGCTGATGTCGTCGCCGACCAACATTTCACCGAACCGCCGCCGCGTTATTCGGAGGCGAGTCTGGTCAAGACACTCGAGGAATACGGCATCGGCCGTCCGTCGACGTATGCGAGCATCATTCAGACGCTGCTCAATCGCGAATACGTATTGCTCGACGCGCGCCGCTTCCGGCCGACCGATGTTGGTCGCGCTGTCGCGAAATTCCTGTCGGGACATTTCACGCAGTACGTCGACTACGACTTCACGGCGAAACTCGAAGACGAACTCGACGCGGTGAGTCGCGGTGAAGAAGAGTGGGTGCCGCTGCTCGAAAAATTCTGGAAGCCGTTCAAATCGCTCGTGACCGAAAAAAGCGAGACCGTCGATCGCGCCGAAGCCACCGGCGCCCGCGAGCTCGGAATCGATCCAAAATCGAATCGACCGCTCAGTGTACGTCTTGGCCGCTATGGGCCCATGGCGCAGATCGGCACGAAGGACGACGAAGAAAAACCAAAATTCGCATCGCTGCGTCCGGGGCAGAGCATCCACACGATCACGCTGGAAGATGCACTGACGCTGTTCAAATTGCCGCGCGATCTCGGCACGGCGGACGATGGCGAAATCGTCAGCGTCGGCATCGGCCGATTTGGTCCGTTCGTGAAACACGGAACGACCTACGCGTCATTGAAACCGGAAGATGATCCGTACACGATCGAATTTCCGCGCGCGCTGGCCGTGCTGCACGAGAAGGCGGAACTCATCCGCAACCGTGTCATCGCGACATTCCGCGACGGCGCCATTCAGGTGCTCAACGGACGCTACGGTCCCTACATCACCGACGGCACCAAGAACGCGCGCATTCCGAAAGATCGTGAGCCATCGACATTGACCGAACAGGAATCGGCCGATTTACTCGCCGCCGCGCCGGTGAAGACGGGTCGCGGGCGATTCGGTCGAGGATCGAAATCCGCGCCGGCAAAAACGGCGCCTGCTAAAAAAGCCGCCGCCAAGAAAACGCCGGCGAAGAAGGCTGTGAATAAAACGGCAGTTAAAAAGACGGCCACCAAGAAAGTCGCTGCTAAAAAGAAAGCGGCGCCCGCCGCCGATTCACCCGACGCGGTTTGATCGGCGCGGCCGACATCGCCGCGGCGGTCGATGCCCTGCGAACGGGCGGTGTCGTCGCGTATCCCACCGAGGCGGTGTTCGGCCTTGGCTGCGACCCGTTCGATCGCGACGCGTTCGACAAGGTGTTCGCGTTGAAGCAACGCCCGCCCGAGCGCGGTGTTTTGCTGATCGCCTCGGACTTCGAGCAGATCCAGGAATTCATTGCCGACGATGTTTCCGCTGACGCCATCGCTCGCGCCCGCGCGACGTGGCCCGGCCCGAACACGTGGGTGTTCCCGCGATCCGATGCGGTGCCGGAGTGGGTCGCCGGCGCGTTGCCGGGCATCGCGTTGCGCGTCACCGCGCATCCGGTCGCGTCGGAATTGTGCCGCGCATTTGGTGGCGCGATCGTGTCGACCAGTGCAAATCGCCACGGCGCTGAACCGGCGCGAACCAGCGCGGACGTTCGCACAGCATTCGGCGCCGAACTTGCGTATATTCTCGACGGCGCGGTAGGCGGGCTCGATAGGCCCACCTCGATCCGCGACGCGCTCAGTGGAGAAACGATAAGAAACTAACTGGGGATGGGGATTTGTCTGCGATCATCGAAACCGGCCGCACGCTAAAGCCAGCGACATTTCTGCCGCTGCTGAAGGACGCAGATCTCGAGCGCCCGCTCCTGTCTCGTGATGGACGCTGCGTCTCCGCTCGCGAATTCCTGCGCGATGTCCGGAACGTGGCCGAGCAATTGCCGAAGAATCAGTACGCCGTGAATCTGTGCGAAGACCGCTATCGATTTCTCGTCTCGTTCTGCGCTGTCGCCGTCATCGGTCAAACCAATCTTCTGCCGTCGTCGCGCGCCAAGCAGGCGATCGACGATGTCATGCAATCGTATCCGTCGAGCTATGCGCTGAGCGATCGCGCGCGCGACGAATCGCCGCCGCGCCATTTCGTGTTGCCTGAATTTTCCGGCGAGGAATGCAATGATCGCGACATGCCGTCCCTCGCCGCCAAGCACGTCGTGGCGATTGGATTTACGTCGGGCAGCACGGGCCAACCGAAAGCGAATCCAAAATTGTGGGGCAGCCTATGCGCGAGTAGTGCGCGCAATGCCGCGTTGCTCGGTGCTATCGACAACGCGGTGAATGTCGTCGCGACGGTTCCGCCGCAGCACATGTACGGTTTGGAAATGTCGGTGCTGTTGCCGTTGCAAAGTCGCGCGACGATCGAAGTCGCTCAGCCGTTCTTCCCGGCCGACATCGCACACGCGCTGGAAAAAATTTCAGCGCCACGCGTTCTCGTCACCACACCGTTCCATCTTCGCGCATTGCTGCAAGCGCGGATCGCCATGCCGGCTATCGAGGCCATCGTCTGCGCGACGGCGCCGCTTGACGCCGATTTGGCGCGCGCCGTCGAACACGCGTATTCGACGCGCATCATCGAGGTGTTCGGCTCGACGGAAACCTGCGTCATCGCGCACCGCCGCGCGGCGCTCGATGAACCATGGAAACTTTACGATGGAGTCAATTTACGTCCGCAACCCGATGGCACGCTCGTCGAAGCGGCGTACTTCACTGCGCCGACGTTATTGCAAGACATCGTCGAGTTGTTGCCCGACGATCGTTTCGTTTTACGCGGACGCAACAGCGATTTGCTCGACATCGCCGGCAAGCGCGCGTCGCTCGGCGACCTCAACCATCGGTTATTGGGAATACCCGGCGTTGCCGACGGCGTGATGTTTACACTCGACGCCGATCAAAAAGGCGTGCGACGCCTTGCCGCGATCGTAGTCGCCAATGGCTTGTCGGAATCGGAAATCGTGGATCATCTGCGTTCGGCGATCGATCCGGTATTTCTACCGCGCGTCGTAAAACTGGTCGACGCCTTGCCGCGTAACGCAACAGGAAAATTGCCGCGCGAAGCGCTGCTCGCAGCGCTCCGCGGTTAGAAGATTATTTCCAGTCGAGCAGTTTGTAATACACCGGCTGCACTTGGCCGGACGGGCCGGAAAGCTGTTGCATCATGTCGTGCGGAACGTTGTTCGGATCGTCGACATAAAGTTTTGTCGGCCCGGTGGTCGACAACACACGCACGAAATACAGCTTGCCTTTCTTCCGATATTCCTCGACGGTATCGCCGCCGTCCTGACGCACCGTAATCACCGGCAGTTCCGATGCGTCGGCCGCTGCCTGCACATCCGGCGGAAGACCGGGGCTTGATGCCGCCGCTCTCGCTCGTGCGTCCGTATCGACCGTCGGATTGCCAAGACTTTGATCGACCACCGTCTTGGCGACGGCTTCGGGCGTCGGCAAGTTGGTCACAGGATCTTTGTCGTCCATGTTCGGCGGCGGCTGCACGGGCGGAATCTGATCGCTCGACGTGGTCGTTGTCGCGTTGCGATCCGCGGCACTCTGCGCGTTGGCGCTCGCTGCGACAGCCAGCGCGGCAATCAATAGCCAATTCATCGATTTCATGACACACCTCCTGTGTTGAGCCGAGCATAGCATGCGGATTTCGCATGAAAACTACGCTCTTCGTCGAGTCGGCCGCAGTGTAAAATCGCCGCGTTCGACCCCATAGTTAACTCCTCACGCTAGAGCATTTCCACTATCCAACCGATGTCGCGCCCAACTCTCATTCTGATCGACGGTTCCGGCTATCTTTACCGCGCGTTTCACGCGCTGCCACCGTTGACCAACCGCCACGGCGAGCCGACCGGCGCGCTGTTCGGCGTGTTCAATATGCTGCGCTCGACGTTGAAAACGAAGCCTGAACACATTGCGTTCGTCGCCGACGCACCCGGTCGCACGTTCCGTGACGATTTGTTCGATCAATACAAGGCGCAGCGCGCGCCGATGCCGGACGATTTGAAACGGCAGGTCGAACCGATGCTTGCCCTCGTCGGCGCGCTCGGGTTACCGATCTTGCGCGTCGATGGCGTCGAAGCCGACGACGTGATCGGCACGCTCTCGCTGCAAGCCGCCGCTGCGGGTATGGACGTGATCATTTCGACGGGCGACAAGGATTTGGCGCAGCTAGTAAATCCGAACGTGAAGCTCATCAACACGATGACGAACTCCACGCTCGACGAAGCCGGCGTGATGACGAAATTCGGTGTGCGGCCCGATCAGATCATCGATTATCTGGCGCTGGTCGGCGATAGCGTCGACAACATTCCCGGCGTGGAAAAGTGCGGCCCGAAGACGGCGGCGAAATGGCTGGCCGAGCACGGGACGCTCGACACCGTCATCGCCAATGCGCACAAAGTCAGCGGCAAAATCGGCGAAAATCTGCGCGTCGCGCTCGATCATCTTCCGCTGTCGCGCCAGCTCGCGACGATCAAGACCGACGTTGCGCTGGAACATAAACCGACCGATCTTCGGCTCCGCGATCCGCAACACGATGTTCTCCGCGAATTTTACAATCGCTACGAATTCAAAGCAGCGCTGCGCGAACTCGACGACGCGCAATCGTCGGCCGAAATGGGACAGACGCCAGCGCCGATTGAACCCGCGCAAGTTCCAACGAGCGCGGCTGTCGATCCTGCGCTGTCGATGAAAGGCGAATACGAACTGGTGCTGACGCGCGAGCAGTTCGATGCGTGGCTTGGCAAATTGCAGCAAGCCGATCTCGTTTCGTTCGATACCGAGACGACGAGTCTCGATCCGATGCGCGCGGAAATCGTCGGCGTTTCGTTCGCAGTCGAAACGGGCAAAGGTGCTTACGTGCCGCTGATGCACGACTATCCCGGCGCGCCGACTCAGCTCAATCGCGATGTCGTTCTCGAAATGCTGCGCGGCGTGCTTGAAAATCCGGACAAAGCGAAAGTCGGCCAGCACGCCAAATACGACATGAACGTGCTGTCGAATTACGGCATCGCCATCCGCGGCGTGCGGTACGACTCGATGCTCGAATCGTACGTGTGGAATTCCAGCGGCAATCGCCACGACATGGATACGCTGGCAAAAAAATATCTCGGCTACACGACGATCCGCTACGAGGATGTCGCCGGCAAAGGCGTCAAACAGATCCCGTTCGCCAGCGTCGATGTTCAACGCGCAACGGACTACGCGGCCGAAGACGCGGACATCACGTTGCGCCTGCACGAAACGCTCTGGTCGAAACTCGAAACGGAAGATACGTTGCGCGATGTTTTCGAGAACATCGAAATGCCGCTCGTGCCCGTGCTCGCACGCATGGAGCAAACCGGCGTGTTGATCGACGTCGGCAAGTTGCGCACGCAAAGTGCCGAGCTCGGCAAGCGCATGCTCGAGTTGCAGCAGAACGCGTATGCCATCGCGGGTCGGCATTTCAGTCTCGATTCGCCCAAACAATTGCAACAACTTCTGTTCGAGGAATTGAAACTGCCCGTCGCGTTCAAAACGCCGACCGGCCAACCGTCGACGAACGAAGAGGCGCTGGAAAGTCTCGCGAGCCAGCACGAACTGCCGCGCATGATTCTCGATTACCGCACGCTGGCGAAACTGCGTTCGACGTACACGGACAAATTATCCGAACACATCAACTCGCGAACCGGGCGTGTGCACACCAGCTATCACCAGGCCGTCGCGCAAACCGGACGCCTGTCGTCGAACGATCCGAATCTGCAGAACATTCCGATCCGCACCGAAGAAGGTCGCCGCATTCGCCAAGCCTTTATCGCGCCGCCGGGTTTCAAAATCCTCGCGGCGGACTATTCGCAAATCGAATTGCGCATCATGGCGCACTTGTCGGGCGACACCGGCTTACTTTCCGCGTTTCACGGCGATCAGGATATCCATCGCGCCACCGCCGCCGAAGTTTTTGGACTGCCGCCGGAGCAAGTCGATTCGAATCAGCGCCGCGCCGCGAAAGCGATCAACTTCGGATTGATGTACGGCATGAGCGCGTTCGGTCTGGCGCGTCAGCTCAACATCGGTCGCGGCGAAGCGCAGGGCTACATGCAGCGGTATTTCGAGCGCTATCCGGGCGTGCAGGCGTTCATGCAGAAAACGCGCGAACAAGCGCATCGCGACGGATTCGTCGAAACGCTTTTCGGACGCCGTCTGTACTTGAACGAAATCCACTCACGCAATCAAGGTTTGCGCGCCGGCGCGGAACGCGCCGCGATCAACGCGCCGATGCAAGGCACCGCGGCCGACATCATCAAGCGCGCGATGATTTCCGTCGACGCGTGGATGCAGGAACAAAAAGAATCGGCGCGGATGATCATGCAGGTGCACGATGAACTCGTCTTTGAAGTACGCGAAGACAAACTCGCGACGATCGAAGCGGGCGTACGCGAACGGATGATGCAAGCGGCGGAACTCGCCGTGCCTCTCGTCGTCGATATCGGTTCCGGCGACAATTGGGATGAAGCGCATTAACGAATTTTAATTTATCGACAACGATAACTTACGTTTCATGACTTTCGGCAGGGATCGCGCAAAGGGCGTTCTGACGCCGTTTTCAACGCGTCGGCGCGTGGGAATGAACGAAGCATAAATTCTTTTGATAGCGCTTGAAACTTTCTCGCACAATCCCGATCTACTACATCGAGTGCACGCAACGGCACTCGGGTTTGCTCACCTCCCTGAGTAAGCCACGAGGATCGATCCCTCCCCAGATCGGTTCTCGACACCGCCCCGGAAGTCCCCCCTAAGCTTCCGGGGCTTTTTTTTGCCCGCAGGTTTTGCAACATCGAACATCGCGTTGCTTTTATCCACGCATGACGCGAGTTCGATGGCGCACAGAATGTGCGCCGTTCGCTGCCGCGACACGGATGTCGCGTCCGCGAACACGCCGAATGTGAAGAGCAAACGTGCTTTCTTGATTACTTCTTTGCACTAGCAAGAAGCGACTCGCTCGCGCAGCGAGTTAAACGCGTGCGGAAACCGCAACGATCGAAGGCAATGGCTGGATTCCGGCCTTCGCCGGAATGACGAGCAAAGCAACGATCGACTAGTCGTTAAGCCAAGAACCCGCCATCCACGGCAAAGCTCCCACCGGTGATGTAGCTCGCCGCCGGTGTACACAAAAAAGCGATCATCGGCGCGATCTCACCCGGCTGCGCCACGCGCCCCATCGGAATCATCCGCAACAGCTGTTTCAACAACGCCTCATTCTGCGTCAGCGCGCCCGCAAATTTTGTGTCGGTCAGACCCGGCATTACCGCATTCACGCGAATGCCGTGCGGTGACAATTCTTTCGCGAATCCTTCCGTCATCGACAAGATCGCCGCTTTCGTCAACGAATACACGCCTTGTCCCGGCGCCGCCCGACGCCCGTTGATCGACGCGACATTCACGATCGCCCCACCGCCGCGCTCGCGCATCAACCACGCCGCTTTCACCGAAGTATAAAAATATCCTTTTATATTCACTTCGACGGTCTTGTCGAACGCCGTCATCGGCATGTCGAGCATCGGACCGAAGTACGGATTCGCCGCCGCGTTGTTGACGAGAATATCGGGAATCAACTTCCGCTCGGCGAGCTGATCGAACAACGCATCGATCGACGCCGTCTCGCCGATATGCGCCGCCAACGCCGTCGCGTTACCACCTGCGCTTTTCAACGTCGTGACGACGTCCTCACACGCATCGAGCTTGCGGCTCGAAACCACGACGTGCGCGCCAAATGTCGCCAGCAATTGGGCGGTCGCCGCGCCGATGCCTCGGCTCGCGCCCGTCACCAGCGCCACTTTTCCGCTGAGGTCGAACAGATTTTTCGTATCCATCGGCGTTACCATGGTCGCGATCAGCGACGAGAATAACAAAAAGCGGAGAGGTGCCATGGAACAGCGTCGTGTGCTCATTACCGGTGCCGGCAGCGGATTAGGCCGCGCGCTCGCTTTCTGTTTCGCAGAAAACGGTTGGCGCGTGGCATGCGCGGATATCAAGTTAGAACGCGCGCAAGATACCGTGCGACTCATCACCGAATTTGGCGTCGGCGCAATGGCATTGAGCGTCGATGTCGGGAGCGACACATCGGTCGATGAAATGCGCGACGAAATTCTCGCCGCGTGGGACGGTGTCGATGCCGTCGTCAATAACGCGGGCGTGGCGTCGGCGGGTCCGCTCACGCAAGTGTCGCTCGATGATTGGCGCTGGACGATCAACATCAACCTGATGGGCGTCGTGCGCGGTTGCCGCGCGTTCGCGCCGATCCTCCTCGAACAAGGACGCGGCTACATCGTCAACATCGCGTCGTTCGCGGGCATCGCCAACGCGCCGCGCATGTCCGCCTATTCGGCGAGCAAGGCGGCGGTGATTTCGTTATCGGAATCGTTACGCGGCGAATTGGCGATGACCAATAAAGACGTAAAAGTCAGCGTGGTGTGTCCCGCATTTTTTCCGACGAATTTGATGGATAGCTCACGCGCACCGGAATCAGACAAAAACACCGCGAAGAAGTTGATGCAGACATCGGGCGACACCGCCGACGGCGTCGCGCAAAAAATATATCGTGGCATGCTGCGCGGCGATTTTCTGATCCTGCCCACGAAATCGGAAACGATGCGTTGGCGCATGAAGCGGTTTTTCCCCAACGTTTTCTACCGCGCACTCACGAATGCCGTGCGCAAAGGCAGCGCGCCACGATGAGCAAATTCATGATCTACGGCGCGAACGGCTACACCGGCCGACTCATCGCGCATGAAGCGGCGAAACGCGGAATGAAGCCGATGCTCGCCGGTCGCAATCGGGACGAAGTCGCGACGTTGGCGAATCAGCTCGGCTTGCCCTACCGCGTTTTCGAACTGTCGAATCACGCCGACATCGCACGCAATCTCAACGGCATCTCGGTGGTCCTGCATTGCGCGGGGCCGTTTTCGCGCACGTCCGCGCCGATGCTCAACGCGTGTCTCGATAGCAATACGCATTACCTGGATATCACCGGCGAGATTGATGTCTTTCAAGCCTGTCACGAGGTCGACGCGCGGGCGAAACATCAACGCGTCGTGGTGCTGCCGGGATCGGGTTTCGACGTTGTACCGACCGATTGCGTCGCCGCGATGCTGAAGAAGAAATTGCCGGATGCCACGTCGCTCGTGCTCGCGTTCGAGGCCGGCGGCGGCCCGAGCCCTGGCACGGCAAAAACAAGCATCGAAGGATTGGCCAGCGGCGGCCGCGCGCGCATCGGCGGCGAGTTGAAACGCGTTCCGCTCGGCTGGAAGAGTCGAGAATTCGCGCGCGACGGAAAGCAGCGCAGCGCGATGACGATTCCGTGGGGCGATCTGTACACCGCCTTCGTGTCGACCGGAATTCCGGATATCGAAACTTATATGGTCGTCTCGCCGAAGACGATCAAGAACGCGCGACGCATGCGCCATCTTCAACCGGTATTGAAATGGGGTTTCGTGCAAAATTACATGAAACGCAAAATCGAAAAGACCAATCGCGGACCGTCGGAACAGCGGCGCCGCGACAATGGCTGTCACGTGTGGGGCGAAGTCACAAACGCGTCCGGCGTCACGGCGAAGCTGAGCATCGCGGGTCCGAACGGATACGACCTCACGGCTACCGCGTCGCTGGGAATCGCCGATCATCTGTTGAATCCGAAGAGTGCTATCGTCGGCGGATATTTCACGCCATCGCAGTTGATGGGTGCGGATTACGTGTTGACGTTGCCCGACGTGCGGCTCGTCGACCAGACTTAATCAACCAACAAGGAGTACACCATGCGCATCGGATTGATCATCGCGGGACTGGTTCTCATCGTCGGCGGCGCCGCCGCGTGGATGGGAAAATTCGAATACACGAAAGACAAGGAAGTGGCGAAGATCGGCGGACTGTCCGCCACGGTTTCGACCGATAGAACCGTTCCGCAGTGGGTCGGTGGAATCGCGGCGCTCGTCGGCATCGGTCTCGTCGCCGCCGGTGCCATGCGCAAGAACTGATTCGACGTGATACGCGGCGCCGTCAAGGCGTCGCGTGACCGGCTCGCGTTGCATTCACGCCATGCGGTGATCGGAATCGATCGCCGCCCATTACAATACGGCGATGGATGTTTCTCATTTGCTGGACGGCCTCAATCCGGCGCAACGCGAAGCGGTCAGCGCTCCCATCGGTCACTATCTGGTTCTCGCCGGCGCCGGCTCCGGCAAGACGCGCGTACTGACGCATCGCATCGCTTGGCTGCTCGAGCTGGAGAGCGCTTCGCCATGGTCGATTCTCGCCGTCACGTTCACGAATAAAGCGGCGGGCGAAATGCGCGCGCGCTGCGATTCGCTGATCCGCCAAGGCACGCGCGGTCTGACCATCGGCACGTTCCACGGCATCGCACATCGCCTGCTGCGGCAACATTGGCGCGAAGCGCGACTGCCGGAAACATTCCAGATCCTCGATTCCGACGATCAGCAGCGCATGATCAAGCGCGTGATGCAGGGACTGGGTATCGACGATTCGCGATTCCCGCCACGCCAAGCGGCGTGGTTCATCAACTCCGCGAAAGACGAAGGCAAACGGCCCGACGCGTTTCAGGGCGAAACCAATCCGATCACGCGCACGCTGATCGATATCTATAAAGCGTACGAAGAAGCGTGCCAGCGGTCGGGTGTCGTCGACTTTGCGGAACTGCTGCTGCGCTCGCACGAACTCTGGCTGAAAAACGACGCGCTGCTCGAACATTATCGCGAGCGCTATCGTCATTTGCTGATCGACGAATTCCAGGACACGAACACGATTCAATACGCGTGGATCCGTGTCCTCGCCGGCCACACCGGGCATGTATTCGTGGTGGGCGACGACGATCAGGCCATTTACGGCTGGCGCGGCGCGCGTGTCGAAAACGTGCAGCATTTCCTGCGGGATTTTCCCGGCGCGAAAACAATCCGTCTCGAACAAAACTATCGCTCGACCGGCACGATCCTCAAAGCGGCCAACGCGATCATCGCGAACAACCCGCAACGTCTCGGCAAAAAGTTATGGACGGCGGGCGATGCCGGCACGCCGATCGCGCTGTACGCCGCGTACAACGAACAAGACGAAGCGCGCTTCGTCATCGAACGCATCCGCGAACATTTGCAGCAAGGTGGAAAAGCGAGCGAATGCGCCATTTTATACCGCTCGAATGCGCAGTCGCGAAACTTCGAAGAACAACTGATCCAGCACGATATCCACTATCGCGTTTACGGCGGTTTGCGATTTTTCGATCGCGCGGAAATCAAAGATGCCCTCGCGTATTTGCGATTGGTTGCGAATCGTAACGACGATCCGGCCTTTGAGCGCACCGTCAACACGCCGACGCGCGGCATCGGCGAACGCACGCTCGACGCGCTGCGGCAACGCGCGCGCCGCGAAAACAGTTCGCTGTGGGACGCGGCGCTGCGCGAACTGGTCGCAGACGATCTCGCCGGACGCGCGAAGAACGCATTGAAAAGTTTCATCGCGCTCATCGGAGAACTTTCCACTGCGTGCGCATCCGAAACCGATGCCCCGATGGCGCTGGCCGAACAGATCGATCACGCGATTCAACGGACCGGTCTTCGTGATTTTTACGAAGCCGATTCGCGCGGCAGCGCAGAATCGCGCGTAGAAAACCTGGACGAACTGGTCAACGTCGCCAGCCGCTTCGAGCGCACCGCCGAGGACATCGAAGCGGGTTTTTCCGAATTGACCGCATTCCTCGCGCACGCCGCGCTCGAAGCCGGTGAATCGCAGGGCGAAGCGTGGGAAGACTGCGTGCAATTGATGACGCTGCATTCCGCGAAAGGATTGGAGTTTTCGCTGGTGTTCTTGGTTGGTCTCGAAGACGGATTGTTTCCCAGTCAAAAGTCGCTCGACGAACCGGGCCGTCTCGAAGAAGAGCGCCGTCTCGCCTACGTGGGCGTGACGCGTGCGCGCGAAACGTTGATTCTGTCGTACGCGGAATCGCGCCGCTTGCACGGCACCGAAACCTACAATCGGCCGTCGCGATTTCTGCATGAACTGCCGCGTGAGCTGCTCAACGAAGTGCGCCCGCGCGTGCAGGTGTCGCGGCCGATGTATTCGGGCCGTTTCAATGCCGATCTCGAAGAAACTCCGGCGCTCAAGCTCGGCCAGCGCGTGCGGCATTCGAGTTTCGGCGAAGGCGTGGTCGTCGACGCGGAAGGTACGGGGCCGCACGCCCGCGTGCAAGTGAATTTCGAATCGGCCGGCGCGAAATGGCTCGTCGTCGCCTATGCCAATCTGACACCGATTTGAAGCGCGTTCGGAGTATACTTTCGCCAATCGAATGTCGAGATTTGCCATGTCCGTCTTTTTTCGCTCGTGTCTGGTCGCTTGCATTGCCGCCGTCGCGCTGACCGCGTGCGGAAACAAAGGCGATCTTGTCATGCCGACCAAAAAACCGGCGCCACCCGCGACAACACCGGCGACCCCGGCCACCGATTCGACACCGAAACCCGCAACCTCTCCTTGATCGATCGGCTCGCGCCGCGATGACGTTGTGCTTTTCGAAAATGCATGGCATCGGCAATGATTTCGTCGTCGTCGATTGCCGCGACCACGCGCTCGGTTTGAGCAAAGATCAAATTGCGCGAATCGGCGATCGGCATCGCGGCGTGGGATTCGATCAACTGCTCACGATCGAACCCGCCACCGATCCTTCGTGTGCGTTTCGTTACGGCATCTACAACATCGACGGATCGCCCGCGCTCCAGTGCGGCAATGGCGTGCGATGCGTCGCGGCATGGCTGCAGCGCGCCGGTGCGCTCGGCACAGGTGCGACGAATCTTGAAAGTCCGTCCGGGCCAATATCCGTCGAGTTACTCGATGATGGTCGCGTGCGCGTGGACATGGGCGTGCCATCGTTCGACGTGGCGCGCGTGCCCTTCATCGCGGATTTGTCGAGAGACTTCTACAAGCTCATCGTTGCCGACAGCGAGATCACGTTCGGTGTGGTGTCGATGGGAAATCCGCACGCCGTCATAGAAACGTCGAACGTTGCGGATGCGCCGTTGCAAACGATTGGTGCCGCGTTGTCGACCGACGCGCATTTTCCGAATGGCTGCAACGTCGGTTTCGCGCAGATCATCGATCGATCGCATTTGCAGTTGCGCGTATGGGAACGCGGCGCGGGCGCCACGCTCGCGTGCGGTAGCGGCGCGTGCGCTGCGGTTGCGATTCTGCGGCGGCGTGGCAAACTCGACGGCGACGTCGACGTTGCATTGCCAGGCGGCACGCTGCAACTGCAATGGGCCGGCGCAGGGTCGTCGATGTGGATGACGGGACCGGCCGAATTCGTATTCGAGGGAGAAATCGAAGCATGAGCGAAATGAGCGTCAAGGAAGGATTGACGGCTATGGAGATCGCCAGCTATCTGCGCAGGCATCCGGAATTTCTCGGCGAATTTCCGGATATCGCATTGACGCTCGTCGTGCCGCGCGAACAAGGTGCCACGACCTCGCTGGCCAGCTACCAGCTCGAAGTGCTGCGCGAAAAAAATCGCGATCTGAATCGGCATCTGCATGAATTGATCGAAACCGCGTCGGACAACGAGCAGCTCGTCGTGCGCGTGCATTCGCTGACGGTTGCGTTGATGCGCGAACGCACGCTGGCCGATACGGTACGCCGCATCGTCGCTGCATTGACCGAGGATTTTCATACCGAACTCGTGCGGCTCGCGCTGTTTCGCGCGCCGTCGGACGATTTGCCGAAAGCCGATTGGCTCATCGTCGCGCCAAAAGATGCAAAGCGCTGGAGCCCGTTCGATGAATTTCTGAAACGCACCGAGCCATTGTGCGGCCGTCTGCAACCGGAAAAACTCGACGCGTTGTTCGGCACGCAGGCAAGCGAAGTGAAATCCGCCGCACTCGTTCCCATCGACGACATCGGCATGCTCGCCATCGGCGGCAGCGACCCGAACCGCTTTCATCCCGGCATGGGCACGGTGTTCCTGAAACTGATCGCCGAAGCGATCGCTGCGGCCGTCGGCCGGTTCTCGACAGCCTGATGACCAACGAATCGCTCAGCGGCGCGATCGAACGATTCATCGATTATCTGCGCACCGAGCGACGTTACTCGCCCGCGACGATCGCCAACTATTCGCGTTCGCTGCAGCGGCTTCTTGAACACGTCGAGTCGCTGAAAATCCAGCGCTGGCGCGATGTGCATGCCGACCAAATCCAAAACCTGATCGCGCGCGCACATCGCGGCGGACTGTCGCCGGGATCGCTGCGCGATATGCTGTCGGCATACCGAAGTTTTTACCGCTACCTCGCGCGCGAGAGCATCGCGGTGACCAATCCCGCGATCGGAATTCGTTCGCCGAAGTCACCGCGCAAGTTGCCGCAAGTTCTCGATGTCGATGAAGTCGCCGCGCTACTGGATTTCCCGGCCGACGATCCGGAAGCCGTGCGCGATCGCGCGCTGCTGGAACTTCTATACTCCAGCGGCTTGCGCGTATCGGAACTGACATCGGTCCGCTGGCGCGATCTTGATTTGCAGGAGGGTTTGATCCGCGTCACCGGCAAAGGCAGCAAGACGCGCATCGTGCCTGTCGGTCGTCGCGCGCTCGACGCGCTGCAAGCGTTGCGCACCCAGGATCAGCCTGGACTCGACGATCCGCTGGTGCACGGCCGGCTCGGCAAACCGCTTACACCCGGTGGCGTTCGGCTACGATTGAAGCGGCGCGCGAAAGATCAAGGCGTCTGGAAACGTGTGTATCCGCATTTGCTGCGCCATTCGTGCGCGAGTCATGTGCTGGAGTCGTCCGGCGATCTGCGCGCCGTGCAGGAATTGCTCGGCCACGCCGACATCGGCACGACGCAGATTTATACGCATCTGGATTTTCAGCATCTGGCGCGCGTGTACGACGCGGCGCATCCGCGCGCGCGGCGGAAGGCTTAGGATTTATCGAGCCGTCTGACTTTCAAACGTTGCTGCGCTCGCATCACGTGCACGACATAGATACGATTTTTTTCCGAGCGATAGAAAACCCGGCAAGGCGGTTCGATGATTTGTCGGTAACGCTGGCCCAGTAATTCTCTAGGTCGAGACCCGCTTGACGGGTGTTTTGCCAGTTGACCGACATGTGCAAAAACCCGCGTGATCAGAGCCTTCGCTGCCGTGGGATTATCGAGCGAAATGTAATCGGCAATCGCGTCCAAATCGGAAAGTGCCGGGTCTGTCCAGATTACTTCAGCCATCGTGCCATGCGCTTTTTCGCCTGCGCATGACTAAGCACGCGTCCTTGCTCGATCGCGCGTTCGCCACGCGCAATCCCTTCCAACAGCGCCATCCGTTGCTGTTGTTTTTCATAAGAAGCGACATCGACAATATACACGCTTGGAATACCGTGTTGAGTGATCAATATCGGTGCGCCGTCGCGCTCGACTTCATCGAGTATCTGCGTGGCCCGCCGCTTCAATGTGGTCACTAATTCCGTACGCATTTGAGTGATACTAAAGTAGCACTTGGAAAATGACAACGTCGGGTATTGGCGGCTCGCCCATTGCTCTTGCAATCCGCGCCGGTGATCCCCAGTTTTCACTCTTCAGAAATTGAGGTCTGCGATGTCCGAATCTTTCCACGCCACCACCATCGTCTCCGTGCGCCGCGACGGCAACATCGTCATCGGCGGCGACGGCCAGGTCACGCTCGGCAACACGGTCGTCAAAGCGAACGCACGCAAAGTGCGCCGGCTTGGCGGCGGCAATGTCGTCGCCGGATTCGCCGGCGCGACGGCCGACGCATTCACTTTGTTCGAGTTGTTCGAACAGAAACTCGAGAAGCACGGCAACAATCTCACGCGCGCCGCCGTCGAATTGGCGAAGGACTGGCGCACCGATCGTCGCCTGGGTCGCCTCGAGGCGATGCTCGCCGTCGCGGACAAAGAAGCGTCGCTGCTCATTTCCGGCAACGGCGATGTGCTCGAACCCGAGCGCGGGCTGATCGCGATTGGCTCCGGTGGTCCCTATGCGCTGTCGGCCGCGAAAGCATTGCTGGAAAACAGCGCATTGCCTGCGCGTGAAATCGTCGAGAAGGCATTGAAGATTGCCGGCGACATCTGCATCTATACGAATCACAACATCACGATCGAGGAACTGTGATGGGAATCGAAAATCGCCACGACGAACTCGTGCCTTCCGGCCTTACGATGTCGGACTCTCGCTCACTTCAATCCGGATCCGCCATGTCCGATCTCACGCCGCGCGAAATCGTCAACGAACTCGACCGCTACATCATCGGCCAGCACGCCGCCAAACGCGCCGTGTCGATCGCGCTGCGAAATCGCTGGCGGCGGATGCAGCTCGATCCGGCGTTGCGCAATGAGGTGACGCCGAAAAACATTCTGATGATCGGACCGACCGGCGTCGGCAAAACCGAAATCGCGCGGCGTCTCGCGCATCTGGCGAACGCGCCGTTTATCAAGGTGGAAGCGACGAAGTTCACCGAGGTCGGCTATGTCGGCAAGGATGTCGAACAGATCGTGCGCGATCTGGCCGATGTCTCCGTGAAAATGATGCGCGATCAAGCGAAGGCGCAAGTGAAGACGCAGGCCGAGGATCGCGCGGAAGAGCGCATCCTCGACGCGCTCATTCCGAAGCGCCAGCTGCATGGATTCATGGGCGAGGGCGGACAAGCGGATCACAGTGATTCGGACACACGCCAGAAAATGCGCAAGCAATTGCGCGAAGGTGCGCTCGACGAGCGCGAGATCGAAATCGAAACCTCGGTGAACATCGGTGTCGACATCGTCGCGCCGCCTGGCATGGAAGAAATGACGCAACAGTTGCGCGGCATGTTCTCGTCGATGGGCGGACAGAAAACGCAGAAACGCAAACTCGCGATTTCGGCGGCGCGTCCGCTGTTGATCGACGAAGAAGCGGCGAACCTGATCAACGACGAAGAAATCAAAGAGCGCGCGATCACGGCCTGCGAGCAGAACGGCATCGTCTTCATCGACGAAATCGATAAAGTCGCACAACGCGGCGATTGGCACGGCGCGGGTGTCAGTCGCGAAGGCGTGCAGCGCGATTTGTTGCCGCTGGTCGAAGGTTCGTCGGTATCGACGAAATACGGCATCGTGCAGACCGATCACATTCTGTTCATCGCCTCGGGCGCATTTTCGCTCGCAAAGCCGTCGGATCTGATTCCCGAATTGCAGGGACGTTTTCCGATTCGCGTCGAGCTCTCAGCGCTGACCGCCGATGATTTCGCGCGAATCCTGAGTGAGCCCCACAACGCGCTGACGAAGCAATACAGCGCGCTGTTGGCAACCGAAGGCGTCACGCTCGAATTCAGCGACGACGGCGTGCGGCGTCTGGCCGAAATCGCGTTTCAAGTGAACGAGCGCACGGAAAACATCGGCGCACGGCGATTGCACACGGTGTTGGAACGATTGCTCGATTCGATCTCGTACGATGCGCCGGAGCAGCGCGGTCAACACCAAACGGTGGATGCCGCCTACGTCGACAAGCACCTCGCGGCGCTCGTGCAGGATCAAGATTTGAGCCGCTACATCCTCTGAGAACCCGACAAATCGCGATCGTGTCGGAGAAGCCGGTACAATACGTTCGATATGGCCACGCTTCATCACCATCGCGACGATAGCAACGTCGTCCAGTTCCGCGGACGCGGCGCCCGCGCGCAACTGCGCGAGGCGATGGAGTCGCGCACGCCCGTGCGCGTAGCGCGCGAGAATATTTCGGATGCGTGGGTGCACGGTTTCGTGATCGGGTTGTCGGCAGAGTTTTGTCTTATCGCCGAAGTCAGCGACGCGATGCATTTCGATGGGTTTCTCGTTATCGCTGCGGGCGATGTGACGACGGTCGAGCACGATCCTGGTCGCGCGTTCGTCGAAAAAGCGCTGGCATTGAATGGCGAATCCATTCCCCCGTTGGCGACGTTCAACTTCAACGACTGGGCGAGCGTGGCGACGTTCGCGGCGAACGACAATCCACTCGTTTCGCTCAACATGCTCGACGAGGGCGAAGGCGAAGTCAGTTACATCGGTCGCTTGGCCGGAACTGACGCGGACGCACTCGTGCTGCAGGAAGTCGATCCGAACGCCACGTGGTATCCCGACACGGGCGAATACGAATTCGCGGGCATCGGCTCGATCAGTTTCGGAACGCAGTATATGTCGCTGCTCGCGCGCATCGCCGGACTGCCGCCCGTGCCAGTTCCCGCCGGTGAATTCTCGGTGTGAGTAACGGGCCGCGCGTTACCGGCATTACGATGCATCGGGCGTCGCATGTTCTAGAAGTTTCGTTTGATACGGACGAGACGTTCAACCTTCCGTTCGAATATTTGCGGGTGAATTCGCCGAGTGCGGAAGTGCAAGGGCATGCGCCGAGTCAACGCATTCTTCAGCATGGAAAGCAGAATGTGAATGTGGTGGAGATTGTGCCGGTTGGACGTTACGGTGTGTTGTTGAAGTTCGACGATGGGCATGACACCGGTATTTATTCTTGGTCGGTGTTGCATGATCTTGGTGTCAATCAAGATAAGAATTGGGTTGAATATCTCGATGCGTTGCGCAATGCGGATTTGTCGCGCTGATTCTTTTGAAATAAGAGCTTCCGCTGTCCTGCGGCCAGCGGGTCACTTTTTGTTGAACGACAAAAAGTAACCAAAAAACGTCTGCTTTCGTCGCATTGGATTTTGTTCGCCGACGGCACATCCATGTGCCGGCGGCGAACGGCGGCATCCTGCTCGCCATCATTGTGTTCGCAAGCTGATGGGGAAGATCTAAAGCTTGATTGGGTTTTTGTTGTCGGCTTGGAAATAATCCATTGCGCTGAATGCGAATGGTTTTGCGATTAGGATGTCGGGGAAGTTTTGGATTTGGGTGTTGTAGGCGCGGACGGTCTCGTTGTAATTGCTGCGCGCGGATTGGAGTTGGTCTTCGACGGCGACTAGCTGGCGTTGCAGTTCGAGAAAATTTTGGCTGGCCTTGAGATCGGGGTAGCGTTCTTGGATGGCTAGGACGCGATCGACTTGCACGCCCAGTTTCGATTCGGTTTGCGATTTTTCGGCGACGGATTCCGATTGCTGCGCTTTGGCGCGGAGATCGGTGATGGCGGTCAAGGTTTCGCGTTCATGCTCGGCATAGCCTTGAACGGTGGCGACCAATTGGGGAACGAGATCATGCCGACGCTGCAACTCAACGTCGATATCGGCCCAGGCGGTTCGGACGCGATTGCGCGATGTGATCAATTCGTTGAATGTGATGCCGACAAAAAACGCCAGCGCGATCAATACGCATGCGATGATCCAAAACGTCATTCTCGAGCCCATTGCCGATTCACGGTCGCTGCGATTCCCCGGCGCGGATGGGCGATAATACGGCAATCCTCAACGGAGTAGCGTCATGCCTGAAGGTCCCGAAATCGATACCGACAACCTGCGCGAAACCATCGACGAGGAAATCGAGAAAGAAGGCGGCGATTTGCTGCGCACGATCGCGCTCACGACCGCGCTGTTCGCGGCGATTGCGGCGATCGCATCGCTGCAGGCGGGCGGCACGGTCAACGAAGCGCTCATCCTGAAAACCGAAGCGACGCGGCTGCAGGCCGAAGCGTCGGATCAATGGGCGTACTACCAGGCCAAGGGATTGAAAGCGACGGTGACGGAACTGTCGAAAAATTCCTGGGCCGCCATCGATAAACCGGCGCCGGACGAACTCGCGAAATCCCAAGAGCGCTACGTCGACGATCAGCGCAAGAGCAAAGAAAAGGCCGAAGAGCTCGAGAAGCAGCGCGACGAAAAAAGCGAGGAAGCCGATCATTTGATGCATCACCACCATCTGTTCGCGCAGTCGGTGGCGTTGTTGCAGGTGTCGATCGCGCTCGGCGCCGTCGCGGCGTTGACGCGCAAGCGGCTGGTATGGGTCGGCTCGACGTTGTTGGGCCTGGTCGGCTGTGGGATTTTCGGATGGGCGCTGTTCGGCAGCTGATTCGATTCGTTAGACGGGCAATCGCGCTAGCCGCGATCGCATCGTGTGTCTCTGTGTTCGCGACGACGACGGAAATCGGTCCGACGGCTGATTTCCGCAGCGCGATGCAGAATCTGCATCCAGGCGACACGCTGTTGCTCGACAGCGGAACCTATAATCTCACGAGCTATTTCGAACTCGATTTATTGGGCTTGTCGAGTTCACCGATCGTCATCGCAGCCGCGCCGGGTCAGCACCCGAACATCAACTTCGTGGGCACGTCGCAAAATATTATAAATATCGACAATTCCACATTTTTGACGCTGGACGGCATCGAGTTCACGGGCGGTTCGCGCGGTCTGCGTTTCAACGGCGGTTCGGACATCACCGTCCGCAATTGCATCGTCCACGGAACCGATGCGAACGCCATTGCGGCGAACGATGACGGCGTCGACTACGCGCGCTTCACGTTTATCCACGACGAAATCTACGACACGGGCGACACCGGCGAAGGTTTTTATTTAGGCTGCAACGGCGATGCGTGCCGCATTCACGATTCGCTTGTCGCAAACAATTACATCCACGATCTGAACAGCGCGCGCATTTCGCAGGGCGACGGCATCGAGATCAAAAAAGGCAGCTACGCGAACATCGTGCGCGACAACGTGATTCACGATACGAATTATCCCGGCATCACGATGTACGACGTGAATGGTAATGGCGCACCGAACGTGATCGAAGGCAACATCATCTGGAATTCTAACGACGCCGGAATTCAAGTCACGGCCGATGCGATCGTGCGAAACAACATCGTGCTCAGTTCGGCGAACAACGCGTTTTTCTCGAATAACATCGATGGCGGCAGTGCGTCGAATCTCACCATCGTCAACAATACGTTTCTCGCGCCGATTACCGACGGCATTCGACTGAACGGCGTCAGCGGCGCGGTTACGATTGCCAACAACGCAATCTATTCGCCAAACGGCTACGCGATCCGAGCGACGGGAACCACAACGGATGTGGTTTTGATCGCTAACGCGGGACAAGGCGCGCTCGATGGCGCGTCCGGCGCATTCGCGAATACCGGAAATGTCGCCAACGATTTTTATGGCGCGTCGTTGTCGGGCGGGCCGCCGCAGAATCTCGTACCGAAAGGGGCGTTGCTTGCCGGTGCCGCAAATGCGACCTTTTTGCCGACCGACGACTTCGACGGCTATTCGCGCGCCGGTCATGCGGATATCGGCGCGTACCGCGCGCATTCGTCGGGAACGCCGGGTTGGTCTATCGTAGCCGGCTTCAAAGTCGTGGACGAAATTTTCCCCGGCAATTTCGAGCCCTGACGCGTTACGATACGGCCATGGACGAATCCACGACACATTTCGGCTACCGCGACGTTCCCGTCAGCGAAAAAGAAAAACTGGTCGGGCGCGTGTTCACGTCCGTCGCGAGCAAATACGATGTGATGAACGACCTGATGTCGTTCGGCATCCATCGCCTCTGGAAACGCTGGTTCGCGTCGACGAGCGGCGTCCGCGCGGGCGACAGTGTGCTCGATTTGGCTGGCGGCACGGGCGATATCGCCGCGCTGTTGCTGCCGCGCCTCGGCGACAACGGGCGCGTCGTGCTCGGTGATATCAACGCGGCGATGTTGCACGCCGGGCGGGATCGGATGATCGATCGCGGATTCGTGCGCAATCTCGATTACGCGCAACTCAACGCCGAATCGTTGCCGTTTCCCGAGGCGAGTTTCGATGCGGTGACGATCGCGTTCGGATTGCGCAACGTCACCGATAAAGACGCCGCGCTGCGCGAAATGCATCGTGTGCTGAAGATCGGCGGTCGCGTGCTGATTCTGGAATTTTCAGCGGTGAAGTCGGAACTGCTCAAACCGCTTTACGATTTTCATTCGTTCAAGGTGTTGCCGCGGCTCGGCGAACTCATTGCGAACGACGCGGAAAGCTACCGCTATCTTGCGGAATCGATTCGTAAACATCCCGATCAGGCGACGCTGAAAGCAATGCTGGAAAGCGCCGGATTTGCACGCGTCGACGTACGGAACTTGAGCGCGGGCGTTGTGGCCATCCATCGCGGTTACAAGGTCTAATCGGGAACCCGGCATCGCGCGTTTCAGCGGGCTTTCATCGTGCGCTGCGTACTGTGCCGCGATGAAAACGACTCGCATCGCACGTAACGCACTCGTTCTGGCGCTCACCTTGTCGGCGTGTGCATTGGCCGATCCGCCGCCGGACGCATCAAGCGGTGATCAAACGTCATCTGCATCGCCGGGCGCGACAACCCTCGATACCGTGATGGTTACCGGCGAACAGCCAGGGCCGGGTTTGTGGAAAGTGACGAACGGCGATCATGTGCTGTGGATTTTGGCGACCGCCTACCCGTTGCCCAAGAAAATGGATTGGCAGGCGAAGGAAGTCGAAGCCACGATCGCGCAATCGCAGGAAGTGATCGCGAACGTTTCCGGAAAACTCGATATCAGCTTTTTCCACAAGTTGACGCTGCTGCCGGCGGCGATGTCGGCGCGTAAAAATCCGGACGGCAAGACATTGAAAGACGTCTTGTCGCCCGCCGACTATGCGCGGTGGACGGTATTGAAAGCAAAGTACATCGGCGCCGATTCGGGTGTGGAAAAATTCCGACCGATGTTCGCGGCGCAAGAGCTCAATCAAAAAGCCATGGATAAATCCGGGCTGGTCGGAAACGGCGTCGTCTGGGACAAAGTCAAAGACGCGGCGAAGAAAAATCATGTGCGCATCATCGAACCCGAAGCAAAAATTCCCGTCGACGATCCGGGCCAAATGATTCGCGATTTCAAAACGACGACCGGCGATCTCGACGCTGCCTGCCTCGTGGCGACGATGAGCCGTTTCGAATCCGACATGAGCGTGATGCAACAACGCGCCAACGCGTGGGCCGTCGGCGACATCGAAGCGCTGAAGACATTGCCGCTGCCGCAGGTGCGCGACGTTTGCGTTCAGGCCGTACGCAGCAACGATCGATTGTCGGAACAGATGAATGTGGCGATCGAAAAACTGGTTTCGGCGTGGACAGCGGAAGCCGACAGCGCGTTGAGGACGAATGCGAGCACATTCGCGGTGATACCCATGGAGAATCTGCTCGCGAAGGATGGACCGTTGGATCGCCTTCGCAAAAAAGGCTACACCGTCGAAGATCCGCAATAGCCTACTTAGGCCGTGACGACTTTCCCGCTGTCACGTTTGTGCAGATTCGGCAGCAGCACGGTGAGCAATCCCAGGGCCGGCAAATACGCGCAGAGTTGATAGACGTACTCGATGCCTTTCGCATCGGCGAGCTGGCCGAGCAACGCGGCGCCGAGGCCGCCCATGCCGAACGCGAAACCGAAGAACAAGCCGGCCACGGTGCCGACTTTACCCGGCATCAATTCCTGCGCGTAGACGAGAATCGCCGAGAAAGCGGACGACAGAATCAGACCAATCACTACCGTGAGCACGCTCGTCCAAAATAAATCGACGTGCGGCAGCAACAGCGTGAACGGCAATACGCCGAGGATAGAAACCCAGATCACGTATTTGCGTCCGAAACGATCGCCCATCGGCCCGCCCACCAACGTGCCGAGCGCCACCGCACCTAAGAAGTAAAACAAATGCACCTGCGCGTTCTGTGCGGTGATATGGAATTTGTCCATCAGATAAAACGTGAGATACGTGTTCAGGCTCGCCAGATAAAAATATTTCGAGAAGATCAGCACGAGCAAAATGCCGACAGCCATGACTACTTGTCGTTTGGGAAGCGCGCTTTGAGTTGCGCCTGCGCTTGCATGCTTCGCACGTGCGAGCGCGTTGCGGCCGTACCAACCGCCGACTTGAAACAACACGACGATCGCCAACAGTGCGGCGACGGAAAACCATGCGATGCTGCCTTGTCCGTGCGGCAAGACCACGAACGCGGCGAGCAGCGGTCCGAGCGCCGAACCGAGATTCCCGCCGACTTGAAAAAACGACTGCGCAAATCCGTGACGTCCACCGGATGCAAGCCGCGCGATGCGCGACGACTCGGGATGAAACACGGAGGACCCGGTACCGACCAGCGCGGCTGCGACCAACAGCCACGGATAACCCACGCGCGACAGCAACACCAATCCGAGCAGCGTGAAACCCATGCCGATCGCCAGCGAATACGGCATCGGACGGCGATCGGTGTACGTTCCCACAACGGGCTGCAGAAACGACGCGGTGAGCTGGAAAACCAACGTGATCAAACCGATCTGCCCATAATCGAGCAGATATTTTTCGCGCAGCAACGGATAAATCGCCGGCAGCAGCGATTGGATCATGTCGTTCAGAAAATGGCAGAAACTGACAGCGCCCAAGACGCTGAGCACGGTACCGGCGCTGTTGCGCGCGGCGACGGATGCGTTCATTCGAATCGCTCGATAAAGTCGGCTCGTCCAGCAAGTCGACGAGGTGCGAATTATAGCAAACGGACGTCTAATTGCAGACGGTTTTTGCTCTATCGCCGCTGCGGCGGATGAAAATCTTTTAATGCGATGCGTGTGCGCTCTCGACCGAGTTCGATCATTTCCGCCGCGCGATGAAATTCGTAGAACGCACACGCGTTACGCGGAATCGGAATGACGAGATCGGGTGGCTGGGCCGCCAGTTTGAAACGCGTCACCGCTTCTTGCACCACGTCGAGCGAGCGCGCGAACAATTCCAACATACCGGGATCGATTTCCGTCGCCGGCTCTTTTTCACGTTTGGCCGAGACGCTCTCCAGAAACTCGCCGATCTTCTTTCGGTAACCGGTCAAGAGCGTCATTTCGGCAGCCGTCGTGACTTTTTGATCGTCCGCCGCCGCGTGCGTCGACGTTGCGCTCGCCGGACTCGGCAAACTGCCGAACGTGGCATCGGTTGAATTCTTTTCCGGATGAGCCTCGACGGCACCTTCACCGCTGTTCGGTTCTGCCTGCGCATTGACGTCGATGGCGATCGTGCAATCGGTGAGGTCGCGCAGCGTCGGCGTGATCGGTACAGGATTCAACAAGCCGCCGTCGACCAACGTGCGTCCTTGATAGTGATGCGGACGCAGCACGGCGGGAATAGCGATCGATGCGCGGATCGCATCGAACAACGATCCGCGCGAAAACCACACTTCGCGCTGCGCCATGAGATCGACCGCGACGGCGGTATAGCTGATCGGCAGCTCTTCGATATTCACGTCGCCGATCAGGTCGCGCAATTTGTTGATGATGCGATCGCCTTTGATCAAGCCGCCGCGAAACGTCCAGTCGAGCAGACGCAGCACATCGAATCGTTGCAGCGCCTTCACCCAATCTCGATAAACATCGAGCTTGCCTGCCGCGTAAATGCCGCCGATCAATGCACCCATCGAAGCGCCCGACACGCTGCGGATAGCGAAGCCTTGCAGGCACAATTCCTCGATGGCGCCGATATGCGCGTAACCGCGCGCGCCGCCCGAGCCGAGGACTAGAGATATCGTCGCTTGTGTCATCCGCGCACGCACTTTGTCGTATCAGTAAACACCGAACAACGTCCGCGCGCTATTCTTCGAACTACCATACGCTTAATCCTCGGGAGAGATGCATGCTCGATTTTAGAACCGGCCAGATTTTAGGCCTCCTCATGCGCACTATGCCGTTTCTGCTGCTGCGGATCGCGGTCTATATCGGGATCACGATCGCGTACGTGCTGGCCGTGGGCATCGGTGGCGGCATCGGTTTGCTGTTCGGCAAGATCGGCGGCAACACAGGCGGCGGCGCGGGCATCGGCGGTTTGATCGGGTTCGTCATCGTCAGCGGAATTCTATTTTGGGCGCGTCAGTATTTGCTGTACATGGTCAAGGCCGGTCACATCGCGGTACTGGTCGAATTGCTCGACGGACGACAGATCCCCTCCGGCAGTGGGCAAATCAGTTACGCGACCAACATCGTGAAGCAACATTTCGCATCGTCGTCGATGCTGTTCGGATTGCATCAACTCGTGCGCGGAATTTTGAACGTCTTCAATCGCGTCACGATCAGCATTGCGTCGTGGCTACCGATTCCGGGTCTCGACGTGCTCGTGAAGCTGGTCGATAAAGTGATCAACACGAGCCTGAGTCATCTCGACCAAGTGATCCTCGCGCAGATCCTGCGCAAACAAACCGACAATCCATGGGCGATCGCGCGCGACAGCGTGGTGCTTTATGCGCAAAACTATAAAGGTGTACTCAAAAACGCCGTCTTCCTCACGTTGATCGTGTGGGGACTGACGCTGTTGCTGTGGATCGGCGTCGCCGCGCCGATCGCCGCATTGATCGGACTGTTTCACGTGCAAGCCGGCGTTTGGACTTTCGTGCTCGCATTCATTGCGGCGCTCAGCATCAAGGCTGCATTGATCGATCCGTTCGCGACGGTCGCGTTGATCCAGGTTTACGACAAAGTCACGGCCGGACAAACACCGAATCCGCAATGGAGTGCGAAACTCGAATCCGTTTCGAGCAAATTTCGTTCGCTGGTCGAGCGTGCGCAACAAGGTCCAGCGACGCCGAGTGCTTCGCCACCGGTCCCCGTGTGATCGCTACGCGGTAACGATGTGCGTCTGGATCGCGTGCGCCGGCACATGCACGGCGCGCGCATCGTTTTCGACAGCAACCGTGATGTCGCGCGGTTCATCGCTGGGATTCGCGACGATCACCACGCGACTGCCGTCGGGATTTTGGAACGCGATCGTCTGCAACGCAGGCTCGTCGTTCGTCGATGCGAGCCGACGCGCACCGGTGCGCACGAATTTGCTGAAGTGCGCGATGTAATAGAACGACGGTTGCACGTGCACCTCGCCGGACTTCGTGTCGACCAAGACCGGCGCATGGCAGAAATTGCCGACGTGATTCGGGCCCCCGTGCGTATCCAGCGCGATGTTCCAATCGATGAAGCCGCAAACGCCGTTGCTGAAATCGCCGATCATGTTGCGCGCGTAACGCTCCGCCGGCGCCCATTCGTCGAGATGCGGGCCGCCTTCGACGCAGCCTTCGGTAAATAGAATCTGCGCGTTCGGAAATTCTTGCAGCACACGGCTCGACGCCGCGAAATCTTCCTGCTGATACCAATGCAACGCGAGCCCGGCCAGGTATTTCGCGCTGCGCGAGTCGCCGAGCATGATCGCTGCTCGTTCTTCGAGCCCGCTTCGATTGTGATCCCAACCGAACAGTTTCACCTCCGTCAGCTTCGCCTTTTCCAGCGCCGGGCCCAAAAAATCCGCGACGAAATCGCGTTCATCGCGCGCGGAATACAAACACGATTCCCACGGTTGCGCCGCATCCGGTTCATTCTGGACGGTCAACGCCCACACCGGAATTTTTTCCTCGTCGCGCGTGGCTTGGACGAAGCGCACGTAATAATCGGCCCATGCGCTTCTTGCATCGTCACGCAGTTCTCCACCGTGAATCATTTCACCGTTGGTCTTCATCCACGCGGGCGGACTCCACGGCGAAGCGAGCAGTTTGAACCGATCCTTGCCTACGATTTTTTGCACGTCGCGAATCAATGGGAGCTGCTTATCGCGCATCGGCGCGAGCGAAAATTTGCGCAAGCTTTTGTCGTCGGCGACATCGTCGAGCGACCAGCTTTTCAACGAAAAATCGCAGCTCGTCATGTGCGTACGCACCAGCGTGTAGCCGATGCCGTCGTTCGGATCGAAATACATGCGCAACACCTGCGCGCGTTTCTCATTCGGCAATTGCGCGAGAACGTGCGCCGCGCTTTCGGTGAGTGCGCCGCCGAAGCCGATCATGGACGGCCCAACCGTCTTCGACCCGACTCGAATCGCTGCAGTATCCGTCGTGACAGATGTTTCAACCGCCTGAAGACGACGGCTATTGTCACGCGCTGTTTCAACCGTCGACCATCGCTTTTTCGACTGCGCGGACGCCATACGCGTGATCGTATTAGTCGCTCCCGCAGCGGCGACAGACAACAGAAACCCGCGACGATTTAACCCATTGGGTTTAGACATGCGGCAACTATAACGAATCATCAGAGCCGAACAATTGCGACATATTTTTTAAAGCTAAATGCTTGCGACATCGGTTATCGCGCGCCGGGAGCGCGCGGTCCGCAGCCAGCACACGGACGTGCTGTCTGCGGACAACACCCTACGCGAACGAAAAGGCGTTTTTTGGTGACTTTTTGTCGCCCAACAAAAAGTTACCCGCTGGCCGCAGGACAGCGGAAGCTTTTATCTGGCTCGAACATAAACTGGATTTCCAGCTTTCGCTGAAATGACAAACCTCGCACCCTAAAGCTCAGCGCCCGCGTCACTGATAAGCCCCAACCGCCAATTGCAACATGATCTTCATCTCTTCACGCAACGAAATCGGCGCGACGACTTCCGCGTCCGGCCCATACTTCAGCACATCCATCAACAACTCGCGCGAATTGCTGTACGGCACTTTCAATTCGTAACGTCCGTCGTTGAGCCACATGCCCTGCTGCTGCGAATGCCAGTGCTCGTCGGCAACCCAGCGCGCGGCATGCGGCGAGAAACGAATCGTCGCCCACGCTTTCGGCGGACCGGAAAAAATTCCGTAGCTCGATGCGAGGTGTTGATTCAATTCGGCCTCGGCGCGATCTTCCGCGGCCTCTTCGCTCACTTGCGCACGTGCGATGCGATCGAGCGCGAAACTGCGCAAACCGTCGCGGTTGTGATCCCACGCGTCGAGATACCAATTGTCGCGATAGTGCGTGAGGCGTTGCGGCGAGACGGTGCGCGTCGTGCCTTCATCGGTCGAGCGCGCGCGATAGTCGAACTTCAACCGGCGACGGCCGAGTACGGAACTGGCGACGTGACGAAACGTCGCTTCATCGACCTTGCGCGTGCCGCTGCTGATGACGCGGATGCGATCGACGGGAAAACTTTGGCCGTCCGTTTGATTCGACAACAACTTGTCGATACGTGAACGAAACGGCGCCAGCGCGCTGGCGAGAATGCCCGGTCCGGTACGTCCGACCAGTTCGTTCAACGCGAGCAATGCCTGCAATTCTTCGCTGGTCAGCCACAGGCCCGGCAGCTCGAAACGATCGACTTCCTCAGGCGCGTAGTGGAATGCCGCTTGATCGCCATCGCTGTCGATTGGTGCGCCGAGCGCATCGCGCAAGAACGCGATGTCGCGATAAGCGGTAGCCCGCGAGCAACCGAGTTCATCCATCACGCGCGACAAGGGCACCGGCCGGCGCGCCGATTTCAGCATGCGATGCAGCGTAAGAATGCGTTCGTAGCGATCCATCCGCGTATGCTACGCGAAGGCGATGCGGTGCGGACGTTCTGCGCGCATCCGTTATGATGCGCCGCATGCCCCACGCGCATTTGAAACTCGATGAACCCGTCGGCGACGACGTCAAAACGACCACGTGCTACATGTGCGCCTGCCGCTGTGGCATCAAGGTGCATTTGAAGGACGGACGCATTCGCTATATTCAAGGCAACGCCGCGCATCCGGTCAACAAAGGCGTGCTGTGCGCGAAGGGTTCGGCCGGGATCATGCAGCAGTATTCGCCGGCGCGTTTGTCCAAGCCGCTGCTGCGAGTCGGCGAACGCGGCGCCGGCGAGTTTCGCGAAATCGAATGGGAAGAAGCGCTGGCGCTGGCGACGCAATGGCTTGGCGACATCCGCAAAACCGATCCAGACAAACTCGCGTTCTTCACGGGGCGCGATCAATCACAGGCGCTCACCGGCTGGTGGGCGCAGCAATTCGGCACGGTGAATTACGCGGCGCACGGCGGCTTTTGTTCGGTGAACATGGCCGCTGCCGGTATGTATACGATCGGCGGCTCGTTCTGGGAATTCGGCGAACCGGATTGGGATCAAGCGAAATATTTGTTGTTGTTCGGCGTCGCCGAAGATCACGATTCGAATCCAATCAAACTCGGCTTGGGCAAATTGAAAGGCCGCGGCGCGAAAATCGTCGCGGTGAATCCCGTGCGCAGCGGCTACGGCGCTATCGCAGATGAATGGATCGGCATTCGGCCCGGTACCGACGGACTTTTCGTCGGCGCGTTGATCCGCGAATTGCTGATCAACGACACGATCGATTTCGACTATCTCGTCAAGTATACAAATGCGCATCATCTCGTCGTGCGCAATCCCGGCGGCGCGGACGATGGACTGTTCGTGCGCGACGCCGATGAGGCTCTGCTGTGCTGGGATAAACGCAGCGATGCTGCGGTTGTCGCCTCGTCGATCGATGTATCGCCAGCGATCGTCGGCGATTTCGAGCTGAACGACGGACGCCGTGCCGTTCCCGCGTTCCAATTATTGACCGAGCGTTTCCTGTCTGACGAGTACGCCGCGGAAAACGTTGCCGAACGCTGCAGTGTGTCGGCGGAAACGATCCGTCGCATCGCGGCCGAACTGGCGGATGTCGCGTTCAATCAGGAAATCCGTTTGCCGCAACCATGGACGGATGCCCATGGCCGCGTACATACGGAAATGATCGGCCGGCCGGTCGCGATGCACGCGATGCGCGGCATCAGCGCACATGCGAACGGTTTTCACACGTGCCGCATGCTGCACGTATTGCAGATGTTGCTGGGTGCCATCGATACGCCGGGCAGTTTTCGATATCAGCCGCCCTATCCGAAGACCGCGCCGCCGTCGAACAAACCCGGCAAAACGCGCAAGGCGAACGGCGCGCTCGATGCGGTGCCGTTGGGCTATGTGCAATCGCCGGACGATCTGGTGATCGAAGACGATGGCTCGCCGCGCCGCATCGACAAAGCGTTTTCGTGGGAATTCCCGTTGGCGGCGCACGGCATGCTCCATAGCGTTATCCGCAACGCGAGCGCGGGTGATCCCTACCGCATCGATACGCTGTTCCTGTTCATGACCAACATGGGCTGGAATTCGTCGATGAACACCGGCGAGACGCGCCGCATGCTCATGCAGCGGGACGATGCTACCGGCGAGTATACAATTCCACATTTCATTTATTCCGACGCGTTCTCGTCGGAAACGGTCGCACTAGCCGATCTGGTACTGCCGGATACGACATATCTGGAACGCTACGACTGCATCAGCCTGCTCGATCGTCCCATCTCCGACGCCGACAGCGCGAGCGATTCGATACGCCAGCCGATCGTTCCGCTCGATCGCGACGTGCGCCCGTTTCAAGACGTGTTGCTCGATCTCGGTGCGCGCCTGAAATTGCCTGGCATGACCAACGACGATGGCTCGCCGAAGTACCCGAGAGGTTTTTCGCAATACATGGTCGAGCACGAGCGTTCTCCCGGCGTCGGTTTGCTGGCGGGCTGGCGTGGTGCAGACGGTGAAAAGCAAGGTGTCGGCGAACCGAATCCCAACCAGTTGGAAATGTATAAGTCCAACGAATGTTTCTGGCAGACGCACGTGCCGGCATCGGCGCGCTATTACAAAATGGCGAATCGCGATTATCTGACGTGGGCTAAATCGTTGGGCTTCCTTGGATCGACGGAAGCCATCGTTCTCGAGCTGTATTCAGAAGCGATGCAGAAATTTCGGCTGGCCGCGCGCGGACACGGCAAAATCCAACCGCCGGATAGTGAACGTGTTCGCGTGGAAACATTTTTCGATCCGCTACCGTTTTGGTTTGAATCGGCGACTATCGATGTGAAAGCGACGGACGATGCGTTTCCGATCTCGGCGATCACGCAGCGCCCGATGTTCATGTATCACTCGTGGGGATCGCAGAATGCGTGGTTGCGACAGATCGCGACGCGTAACTTCTTATATATGCATCCGCAAACGGCGTCCGAATTCGACATTCTCGACGGAGAGATGGTGTGCGTGGAATCCGCGCACAGCACGATTCAGGTTCCCGTTCGGTTTCACGCCGGCACGGCGCCGGGAACGGTGTGGACGTGGAACGCAATCGGTAAGCGTCGCGACGCGTGGAAGCTCGCGGCCGACGCACCGGAGTATACAAAGGGATTTTTGCTCAACCATGTCATCGACGATCTGCTTCCACCGCGCGCGGACGGCTATCGCTACACCAACGCGGACCCGGTGACGGGTCAAGCGGCATGGTTCGATCTTCGCGTGAAAATCTACGCGGTGCGGCATGCGGCCGCTATCACCGCTGAGGCTGTGTCGTGACGATGTTGCCGCCGCCATCGGCCAAGAAACTCGGTCTGGTGATCGATCTGGATATTTGCGTGGGTTGTCATGCCTGCGCGGTGGCGTGCAAAGAATGGAACGAAGGCGGCCAGTTCGGCCCGCTGCCGGACGAGCACGCCTACGAGAAAAATCCGCTCGGCGTCTGGTTCAATCGCGTGCACAGTTATGAAGTGTCGGGAACCGAAAAAACAGCGGCGATGACGGTGCACTTTCCGCGTTCGTGTCTGCACTGCGAAACGCCGGACTGCGTGACGGTGTGCCCGACCGGCGCGAGCTACAAACGCGCCGAAGACGGCATCGTTCTCGTCGACGAAGACAAATGCATCGGCTGTCAGCTTTGCGCGTGGGCTTGCGCGTATGGCGCGCGCGAGTTCAGCGAGCAACGCGGCGTGATGCAGAAGTGCACGTTATGCGTCGACCGTATCTATAACGAGAGTTTCGAGGAATACGATCGCCAGCCGGCTTGCGTGATGGCGTGCCCCACGCGTGCCCGTCACTTCGGCGACTTGGGCGATGCCGATTCGGCGATCTCAAAATTAGTGGCCGAGCGGGACGGGTACGACCTGATGCCGGAAACCGGTTATCAGCCCGTCAACAAATATTTGCCGCCGCGGCCGCGCAAGGACGCGCTCTCGTCGCGCGCTCCCGTCAAAGAAGAAAAAGTGGATTTTTCCACGGCATCGCTGGTGTTGCGATGGATGGACAAGATGTTGTCGCGTTGACGAATCATGCGGCCGACATTCTCGATTATTTTTTTCACTGTCATCTCGGGCTGCGGGTTTGGGCTGCTGTTCCTGGTCGGCGTTGCGTGCTGCATGAATGTGCCGGGCATGTCGCGCGCGTGCGCATTGACGGCGCTGAGCACCGGAGTGTTTTTTTCCGTGGCGGGTCTGACGGCGTCGCTGCTTCACCTCGGCCAACCGCAGCGCGCATGGCGTGCGCTAAGCCAGTGGCGATCATCGTGGTTGTCGCGCGAAGGCGTGGCGTCGATTCTGACATTCGCACCCGCGCTCGTCCTGTTCTGGATACTCTGGAAGCGAGACGCCAGTGATGGCGCTCGTTTCGTCGGCGCCGCATTGGCGTTGATGGCGTTCGTGACGGTTGCATGCACGGCGGGAATTTACACATCGCTGAAGACGATTCGTGCGTGGCACAACGCGCTGGTTTTGCCGGGTTACTTGTCGTTTGGCGCATCGAGTGCCGCGTGTTGGTTTTGGATGATTTCCGCGTTCACCGATGTGCCGACATCGCGGATCGCTTTGCTCATGCCCTGGGTCGCGCTCGTGTTGTGCGCAATCAGTCTCGTTATCAAACTCGCGTATTGGCGTTTCATCGACACATATGTCGGGCAATCGACGCCGGAGACGGCCACGGGTTTAGGGCGGTTCGGCAAGGTATCCACCTTCGAGGCGCCGCACACCGAAGAGAATTACCTCACGCGCGAAATGGGTTTCGTGCTCGCGCGCAAGCACGCATCGCGGTTGCGCGTCATCGCACTCGTGTCGTTCGGCATTTTGCCGATATCGAGTGCGCTACTGAGTAGCGTGACCCACATTCAATGGCTCGCGGCCCTATGTGCGATTGCGGCATCCATAGGTTCGATCGCGGGATTATTCGTGGAACGCTGGTTGTTCTTTGCACAAGCGAAGCACGTTGTGATGCTGTATTACACACGGTTCGACAACGCCTGAACCAGTCCTATATAGCGTTATTGCTATTTGCCGCACTGCACCAAAATTCCCGCTAACCTCTTTACAATACGCGGCCCGCCACGTTGGCGGAGCTAAGCAAGAGGGAATCATGAAAACGAAATTTATCGCATCCGCGATTCTGTTCGCGTTGCCGCTGGTTGCGCTGGCTGACGACCCGCCGCCGCCGCCGCCACAAGGTTTATCGGGCAGCGGCGAAGTGGGACTCGCCATCGCCAGCGGCAATACGAAGTCCGAGAACGTCAATGTGAAACTCGACCTCAAATTCAACGACGATCGATGGAAAGACGATTTCTATCTGCTCGCACTGCGCAATAAAGCGAATGTGACGTCGACGTCGGACGACGTGACGAGCACGCGTTTCGAAACCACGGCGGATCGTTGGGAAGGTGGTGCATCGGCCGGATACAAGCTGGACGAGCGCAGTTACATCGTTGGCGCGTTGCGCTACGAACATGACGAATTCGCGCCGTACGACTATCAGTACATTGCGTCGATCGGTTATGGATACCAGGTTCTCAAGAGCGCGAGCGACGAGTTGTCGTTCGAAGTGGGCGCCGGTTATAAAGTCGTGCAGCCGACATCGTATTACGTCGATTACGTCGGTACCCCGGTCGATCCAACCGTGACGCAAGTGAAGGTCCGTCCCGACTCACAGAGCGATCCGGCGGGTCGCGGCAAGATGGATTACAAGCACAGCTTCAATGCGATGACGTCGCTGGTCGATTCGTTCCTGATCGAAACGGCCAGTGGCAACACGTTCATTCAAAACGATCTCGGGTTGGCCGTGAAGATGAGCAGTAAGTTGGCGCTGAAGGTGACGTATGAGGTTCGGCACAATTCTGAAGTGGCGGACGGGTTTAAGAAGACGGATCAATTGTTGACGACGAATTTTGTCTACGGCTTCTGACGCTTTTCTCGTTATTCTAGCGAAGGCTGGAATCCGTGACTTGCAGCGCCGCGCGTGGTTCCAGGGAACGCTGGAATTCAATCGTGTTTCGCCTGTAGAAGCAGCGCTTTCACGCGACGTCCTCAAGCGCGTCACGTTCGTTGCCGCC
>CAZZWP010000001.1:71297-75788 GCA_964657965.1 uncultured Rudaea sp.
CCTATCGCGGCGGCAAACGGCGCACTTCCTGTGCGCCCTCGTGGTCGTCTCGAATTTTTTGCGGAATCTTTTTAGCGATGCAGTAATTCGGCAGCGCCGAGATCCAGCAAGCGTTGGGCGACGGCGCGGCCGACGGATTCGGGATCGTTTCGGATTCCGTCTGCATCGGCGCGGATGATTTTTCCGGTCGCGGCGCCGCCGACTAATCCTTCGAGATGCAATCCCGCATCGGTGTCGATGCAAAAGGCGGCTATCGGGACTTCGCAGCTGCCTTGTAACGCGCGGGTCATCGCGCGCTCGGCGTCGACGCAGCGTGCGGTTTCGAGATCGTGAAGCGGCTTGATCAATTCGGCGACGCGTTGGTCGCCCTGGCAAATTTCAATGGCGATTGCGCCCTGAGCGGCCGCCGGAAGCCACGCAGGTGCCGTCAGCCGGCTGCGCACGCGCGAGCTAAAACCCAGGCGTTCCAGTCCCGCGCACGCGAGGATGATGGCGTCGTACTCACCCGCATCGAGCTTGGCCAGTCGGGTATTCACGTTGCCGCGCAAATCGCCAATGCGTAAATCCGGACGCACGGCGCGCAGTTGCGCCTGGCGGCGTAATGACGACGTGCCGACATGTGCGTTTTTCGGCAACGTATCCAGGCGCGCAAAATTTACCGACACAAAGGCATCCGCCGGGTCGGCGCGTTCGAGCACGGCGCCGATCGCAAATTCAGGCTCGACATCCATCGACACATCTTTATAGGAATGCACGGCGATATCGGCGCGACGCTCCAGCATCGCCACCTCGAGCTCTTTCAGGAAAAGTCCTTTGCCTCCGATTGCCGCCAGCGGACGATCGGATATCTGATCGCCGCGCGTAGTCATTGGAACGAGTTCGACGACGATGCCGGAATGCGCCGCGCGCAAGCGGGCAGCGACGTGTTCGGCCTGCCAGAGGGCGAGCGCGCTTTGGCGCGTGGCGATGCGAATGCGCGAACTCATAGCGTGCGAACCAGCTTGCGCAGCGCGGGAAGATTGCGTCGGCTGACTTCCAACGATGCGTCGGTGCCTGCGATCTTCACGTGGATCGATCCGTCCGGTCCGCGCAGCAAACCGGCGAGTCGATCCCGGGCAACGAGACAGTTGCGATGAATGCGTACGAAGCGATCGTCGAATTCGCTTTCCAATGTTTTCAAGGCTTCTTCGATCAACACTTCTCCTTTCGACGTGTGCACGACGACATATTTGTCTTCCGCCAGTAAATAGTGAATGTCGCCGACGGGCACAAGGACGAGATTGCCGCGCACGCGTGCGCACAGATGACTGCGCGCGCGACGTTCCCCGCTGGCTTGTTCGACTTTCTGCACCGCTGCCGCGCCGAACCGATGCGCGCGTTCAAGCGCCGTGCGCAGGCGTTCGAGCCGCACCGGCTTGACGAGATAATCGATGGCGCTTGCGTCGAAGGCGGCCAGTGCGTGCTCGTCGTACGCAGTGCAGAAAATGATCGCCGGCGGCGATTCCAAATTCGCGATGTGGCGCGCCGCTTCCAGGCCGTCCATCACCGGCATGCGAATGTCGAGCAAGACGACATCCGGATGAAGTTTCGCGACCGTTTCCACGGCCGCGCGCCCGTCGCTGGCTTCCCCGATGACATCGGCGCCCGCGTCGCGCAACAGCATCGACAGGCGTTCGCGGGCCAGCGATTCATCGTCTACGATCAGCGCTTTCATCAGGCCACGCTCTCATCGGGTAACCGCACCGTGCATGCAAAGTAATCGGAACCGGCGTCGATATCGAGTCCGCCGCGCCGACCGAAATGGTACTCGATGCGCGCCCGCGTGTTGGCGAGGGCCATGCCGTGGCGCGCACTTATCCGCGCGTTTTCGAGCGGGCGCGGATTGCGGATCGCGATGTGGATATAACCATTTTTGCGCTGCCCGTCGATGGAGACGATGCCGCCGTCGGGCAGCGGTTGAATGCCGTGATAGATGGAATTTTCCACCAATGGCTGCAACAACAGCGCGGGCACATGCATCGATGTCGGCAGCGCGTCGATATTCCATGCAATCTGCAGTCGTTCGCCCAAGCGCAGTTTTTCGATGTCCAGATAGCGTTTCACCAATTCGAGTTCTTCGCCGAGCGTGCTTCGCGCCTCATCGTTGCCGAGCGCGGCGCGGAAAAGATCGGCGAGATCTTCGATCGCCCGTTCTGCTTCCTTCGGGCGCAAGGGAATCAAGCTCGCGATCGTGTTCATGCTGTTGAAAAGAAAATGCGGGCGAATGCGCGCCTGCAGCGCGTCGAACCGGGCTTTGGCTTCGGCGCGCACGCGCGAGCGCCACTGTTCGAACACGTAGAAGTAGCGGAGCAACGCGGCGCCGATAAGCGCGCACAGCGCAGCGTTGCGCCAGACGAATCGCGATTGGAATTGCGCGGGCAACGTCAATCCGAGATTGAGTTGTTCGTCGATCAGGAAAACGAGTTCGCTACCGAGCACGGTGACGAAAAGCATCAGCGCGTAAGCGACGGCAACGCCCGCCCACGGCGCAAGTCGCGTGAGTTGCGGACGCAGTTTGCATAAACACACGGCCGATACGAGCGCTAACCATTGCACGAAAACACTCGCGGTGGTCAGGCGCGGAATGAGCGGTCGCGTTTCGTCGCTGGGTGCGATCAGAATGATGAAGACGAGCAACTCCGCGACGATCATCACCGCGAACAACACTTGCGCGCTGCAGAAATCCGGCAACCAGCCCGGCGGCGGCAGCACGCCCTCGCGCTGAGAGGGCGCTGTCGCGTTCAAGACCATGGCGCGAAGAAATTTCAACGCAGACGTATGCCGAGCCAACGCTTCAGATCGGCGATTTCCTCCATGCACACCTGATGCGCCATCGGATACGCATGCCAGTCGACAACGTAATTGCGCTGCTTGAGGTATTCGCGGCTCATCTCGCCGAGCGCATGTGAAATGGTCGGATCGAGCATGCCGTGCGCCATGAAGATCGGCGTGTCACGATTCGCCGCGCTCATCTCGCCGTCGGTTTTTTCGGCGATAGGAAGATAGGTCGACAGCGCGATGATGCCCCGCAGTTTCGTCTTGCATCGAATGCCGCCCGCCAAAACGATCGCGCCGCCTTGCGAGAATCCGGCGAGGAAAATGTTTTCGCCGGGAATGCCGCGTCCCACTTCATGATCGATCAATTCGTTGAGTAGCCGGATTGAATCGCGAATGCCGACTTCATCCTGCCGTTGCGCGATCTCCATCCCGGAAATGTCGTACCACGCGCGCATCGGCATGCCGTTGTTGATCGTGATCGGCCGCGTCGGCGCGTTGGGAAAAACGAAACGGATCCCGGGCCAGCCTTTGTCCACGATCTCAGGGACGATCGGCTCGAAGTCGCGACCATCCGCGCCGAGACCGTGCAGCCAAATCACGGCGAATATCGGTTCGGGCGCTGTTTCGATTTCGATGCAAGACAGGGGCATGCGGCTTTCCATAAACCTTGAGACGCGATGGTGCCGCATTCGTCGCGCCGCCGCCATAGACATGACTTTCGTCCGCTTGCAGGCCGTGTTGCGTCGGCTATTCTGCGCACTGCCGAATTCCGAGGAGCCGCCCGTGCACCGTATTGCCGTCGCCATCGCGATCGCGTTGATCACCTCCGCCGCCGGCGCGCAAACCGCGCCGCTGACGCTCGAGCAAATCATGGCCGACCCGGACTGGATTTCCACGCCGATCGAATTGCCGGAAGCGTTCGAAGGCGCCGCGATGCCGCCGCATTTCAGCGTCGACGGACAAGCCGTCTATTACCGCATGAAGCGCACCGGCTCGCCGGTGCGCGATCTGCATCGAATCGACGTGGATGGCGGAAAGGACAGTGTCGTCGACGCCAACGCGATGGCCACGGCCGACGGCGCGCCGATTGTCTACGACACCCAAAACACGCGCGCCGCGTTCGTGCGCAACGGCGATATTTTCGTCCGCGATCTGAAGAGCGGCGAACTGCGCCAAATCACGCGATCGGCGCAAGAAGAAACGGCACCGCAATTCTCGCTCGACGGGCGACTGCTCAGTTTCCGCGCGCAGAACACGTGGTACGTGCACGATCTGGCCAGCGGTGTGACAAGCGACGTCGCCGAGATCAAGACCGAGAAGGATCCGAATGCGCCGCCGAAAGCCGACGATTTGCGTGACACGCAACTTCGGATTTTTTCGACGCTGCGAAAAACCCGCGATGACAAGAAGGAGGCGCGCGAGCACAACGAAGCGATGCAGCGCGATGACGTCTCGCGCGCGAAGCAACCGTTTTGGATCGGCGACGATGTGCGTTTGGTCGACACCGCGCTGTAGCCGGACGCGCATTGGCTGTTGGCGGTGACGGCACCGAAGAATTACGACGAGGGCAAGAAGGGCAAGCTCACGCGTTACGTCACCGATTCCGGCTACGAAGAATTCGAGGATGAGCGGACCCGCGCGGGCCGCAACGATCCGGCGCCGCAAGCGCTTTGG
>CAZZWP010000002.1:0-53412 GCA_964657965.1 uncultured Rudaea sp.
CAAGGTGTTTCTTTGGTTACTTTCTTTGCACCCGCAAAGAAAGTGACTCGCTCGCACAGCGAGTGAAAGCTCTGGCGTTCAGACAACAAGATCAAAAACAAAAGCTGGATTCCAGCTTCCGCTGGAATGACAAGTGGTGGAGCAAAGTCACTGGATTATTGCCTTCGCCGAAATGACGAAGAACTAGACCGTGCCGCGATTCTTCCCAACCCACGGCTCATAAAACGTCCGAACCCTCGCCATATCCATTTCCAAATCCCCCGACGGATGAATCTGCTCGCCAAAACCGATCGTCCTATCCGGATAATGAAAATAAACCGGCAAAATCGGCACACCCGCCTCCTGCGCAATCCGCCAAAATCCACTTTTCCACTTCTCCACTTTCTTGCGCGTGCCTTCCGGTGCGATCGTCAGCCAGAAACGATCGCGCGTTTCAAACTCCCTTTTCATTTCGCCGACGACGCCGTGCGCGGCATGCCGATCGATAGGAATTCCGCCGAGGCCGCGCAAAATCGGTCCCAGCGGCCAAAAAAAAGCCTCGCGTTTGCCGATGAATTGCACGTTCAAGCGCAAACCGTATTTAAACAACAGACCCCACACCACGTCCCAGTTGCTGGAATGCGGCGCGGCGATCACGACCAGCTTGGCAACATTCGGGACCTCGCCTGCCATGCGCCAATCGCAACGCGTGAGAATCCACCGACAAATCGGCGCGACCACGCGCGAAGGCCGCATACGCGGCATTTCCGGCGGAATCACCGGAAAGCGCGAATCGTTCAATCCATGCTCCATTGTGCCGACCGGGTCTTCTTATGCTTGGCGCGTTTTTTTTTCGACGCGATACGGCGTTCCTGCGACGCGCGCGTCGGTTTCGTCGCGACGCGTTTCTTCGGAACGTGTTGGGCGGCGCGAATGATGTCGGCGAGACGTGCTCGCGCGTCATCGCGATTGCGCGCCTGATCGCGAAAACGACTGGCCTGAATGACGAGAACGCCGTCGGCCGTCAGCCGACGATCCGCGCGCGCGAGCAATCGAGCGCGCAACGGTTCGGGCAAGCTCGGCGAGCCGGCCACATCGAATCGCAGCTCCACGGCACTCGCCACTTTGTTGACGTTTTGACCACCCGGACCCGACGCGCGTACGAAACTTTCGGCAAGTTCGCTGTCGGGAATTTTCACATTGGCGGAAACGTCGAGCACGTCAGTCTCGAAAATTCTCGAACTGCAGCGGCATTTTCAGATCCGCGTTGCGAAGCAATGCCATCACCGTTTGCAGATCATCCTTTTTATTACCGGTGACGCGCAGTTTGTCGCCTTGGATTTGCGTATCGACTTTCAACTTCGCGTCTTTGATGCGCTTGACGATGTCCTTCGCCAGCGGCTGATCGATGCCTTGCTTGAGCGTCACTTTCTGTTTCGCGCTGGCGAGGTTGATTTCCGGTTCGTCGATTTCCGCGGCACGGATGTCGATATGTCGGCTGGCCAAACGTTGTTTCAAAATATCGAGCATTTGCTTGAGCTGGAAATCGGCTTGTGCTTTCAGGGTCACGACGGTTTCTTCGCGCACGAATTCCGCGCCAGTTCCCTTGAAATCAAAACGCGTCGACAACTCGCGGTTGGCCTGGTCGATCGCGTTGGTCAATTCGTGCATATCCAATTTGGAGACGGCGTCGAACGATGGCATGAGAAAGGTTCCGATAAGTCTGTCGCGATTTTAGCAGTCGTTCGCGATGGCGTGATGCCAGTCGAAACGATCGATCACGCGCCGCCACGCTTCATCGAGCGGCGCAATAAATCGCAGCACCGAGCCGGTGAGCGGATGCCGCAACTCCAGTTTCCATGCATGCAACAACAGGCGATGCATGCCGAAATGCATGCGCCACAAGCGATTGTGATCGCCTCTGCCATGGCTCGTATCGCCGACGATGTGATGCGAAACGTGGTGGAAATGTTTGCGGATTTGCCGATATCGACCGGTTTGCGGCGATGCTTCGACCAGCGCATAGCGCTGTTCGGGATATTTGCCGAGCTCGATCGGCACCGTGCACGTACCCAACGCGCGCCAATTCGTCACCGCCGGTTTGCGCGGTGAATTGTCGCGCACGTCGGGCAGCGCATAATCGATCGTTCCTTCGCCTTCGGGCCAACCGCGCACGACGGCGAGATAACGTTTATCGACACTTCGCTCCATGAATTGCTTGCCGAGCGCTCCGGCGATTTCGCGCGACTTCGCGAGCAGCACCACGCCAGAAGTCGCACGATCCAATCGATGGATCAAAAACAAATCGCCGCGGATTTTCTTGCGCAGCCGATCTAGCAGACAATCGTTTTCGTCAGCGGCGATTTTACTTCGATGCACGAGCAATCCAGCCGGCTTATTGACAGCGACCAGAACATCATCTTCGAAAACGATGTCGATGTTTTCGATCAAAAACGATTACCGCGTTCGACGCAACGCAACTAAAAATGCCACGATGCCGACGGCCAGACTCGACAGCGCAATCCATGGCGACGACGATACTTGTGTCAATGTATACACAAGACTCGCCGCCACGACAAAACTCGTGCCGATTCCGGCGACAACGGCCGTGCGCAGCCGCGCGCGCCGAAATGTTTCCTTCTCGATCAACGAATGGGTTGCGCGTGACGCGTCGAAATCGCCCGCCGCCGCCTTCTTGAAATACGTGTGAACCAGCTCCGGCATTTCAGGCGCCGACGCGATCCATTGCGGCAATCGTGTCCGCAGCTCATGCAGCGTTCGGCGCAATCCATAGCGCTTCCTGAGAATCTCGGCGAGCACCGGTTTCGCCGTCGCCCAAATGTCGATTTGCGGATGAAGCAGCCGACCGATCCCTTCGATGTTCAACAACGTTTTTTGCAAAAGGATAAGTTGCGGTTGCAGCGTCAATTCGTATTTCCGCGCGACGGAAAATAATTTGATGACGACTTCGGCGATGGAGATTTCCGACAACGGCCGCGTGAAATACGGCTCGCACACCGTGCGCACGGCCGCTTCGAGTTCATCGACACGGATATGCGGAGGCATCCAACCGGCTTCAAGATGCAGTTCGGCGATGCGTTTGTAATCGCGATCGAACAACGCCATGAAATTCTGGGCGAGCAGGAATTGATCGCGCTCGGATAGCGAACCCATGATGCCGAAATCGAGCGCGATGAAGCGTGGATTCGTTTTTCGTTGCACGTCGACCCAGATATTTCCCGGATGCGCATCGGCGTGAAAAAAATTGTCGCGGAACACCTGCGTGTAAAACAGGCGAATGCCTTTTTCAGCCAGCGCGATTCGATCGACGCCGGCCGCGTCGAGCGCCGCCAGATCGTCGACGGCGACGCCATAAACACGATCGAGTGTCAGAACCGATTCTTTGCTGTGCGACCAATGCACAGTCGGCACGACGACATCCTCGCCCGACGCGAAATTCCGGCGCAACACGCTGGCATTCGCGCCCTCGCGCTGCAAATCGAGTTCATTGCGCAATGTCGTTTCGATTTCAAACACGATCTCGCGCGGTTTTATTTTGTCAGCGGCCGGATGCCAGCGTTGCGCGATTTCGCCCAGCGCGCGAAGCAGATCGATATCCGACGCGATGCGCTGTGCGATATTCGGTCGCAATACTTTGACGACGACATCCTGTCCATCCGGCAATCGCGCGGCGTGGACTTGCGCGATGGATGCCGAGGCGAGCGGCGTTTCGTCGAACGAGGTATACAACGTCGCAATCGGCGCACCGAGTGCGGACTCGACGATCGCGCGCGCCTGACTGCCTGGAAACGGCGGCACCTGATCTTGCAGCAGCGAGAGTTCATCAGACACATCCGGCGGCAGCAGATCGCGCCGCGTCGAGAGAATCTGGCCGAACTTGACGAAGATCGGACCGAGTTCGATCAGCGCCAAGCGCAATCGCGCGCCGCGCGGAAGATGCGCGATGTCCGCTTTCGGTTTCGGCAGGAATGGGCGCAGCCAACGCAGCGGACGAAACAGATGCGCGTCTTGCACAAGATCATCGAGTTGATAGCGCACCAACGTCGCGGTGATGCGCAGCATGCGGGGAATTTGTCGGAGCGGCGTCACGACTTTGCTCCGCGCGCGTTTTGCTCGATGCGTTTGATGCGTGCATCGAGTCGATCGCTGCGCTCGCGCAACGCATCGACGTCGTCGTAAAAAACGTCGGCCTCTTGCGTCGCGACAAGGTCGCCGCTTTCATCGCGCAAGAATTCGGCGGTGTCGAGCGCGAACGTCTTTGTGGAATCGCGCGTCCACGCGAAGGCGCCGGAAACGGCGCGCGCGATTGGTACGCCGATGACGTCGCCGAAGGTTTGTGCGAACGCTTCTTCGATATCCGGTCGGAAATCGCGCAGCGTTTTTTCGAGTTGACGCGCCAGTTCGGCGTCGCCGGAAATATCGACTTTGCCCGGCGGGAGCACCGAATCGTCGCCGCGTCGAAATGCGAAGGCGAGCAAACTGGCCGGGCTCGCGCGCAGATTCAGATCGCGCTCGTCGCGCCAATGCGGGCCGACGCGCAGACGCTCCCCATCGACGGTGATCGCCAGCGCGAGATCGAGCGGTTTGAGTTCGACGCCGATGCGCCGTCCGTCGAGTTTTGCGAGTTGTTCGCGCGTGCCTGGATCGAGCGCCAGACCGCGATTGATCGCGGCCTCGAGCGCGCGACCCAGGCGGGTCAACAGCGGATTGGGAGTACGAGTTTCATCGGCGTTCACCGCGCAATTCTACACGGCATCGCGACCTCAGCCGCGGCGCGACATGCGTTCGCGCGCCAGGAATTGCGAGAGTCGCACCATGCCTTCGGCCATGGTGACGGTTGGCGTGTAACCGAGATCGTTACGCGCGGCATTGATATTGAACCAATGCGATGTCGACAGCTGCTCCACCGTGAATCGTGTCAGGGGCGGCTCGCGTTGAATGCGCAGCGTTTGGTAAATGGTTTCGAACGCGGCGCCAAGAAATCGTGCCGTATCGAGCGACATGCGGCGCGTTTCCGGCGGAAATCCGTCGGCGCGCAACCATCCGTTAATGAGCGTTTCGTGCGTGACGGGATCGCCCTGGCTGATGAAATATTTTTTTCCGGCGATCGGTGAGCCGATGTCGAGCTTTTGCAACGCAAGCACATGCGCTGCTGCTGCGTTGTCGATATAGGTCGTGTCAATTTTCTTCGGCGTTTTACCGATGAGACGAAGCCGTCCGCTGCGCGCCTGTTTCAGGATGCGCGGCAGCAAGTTCGGATCGCCCGGACCCCAAATAAAATGCGGACGAAGCGCGACGGTCGCCAATTCTTTTCCGTTTGCGGCCAGCACGCGTTGTTCGGCGAGCGCTTTGGTTTGCGCATACGGACTGCTGAAATGGCTCGCATACGGCGCCGATTCGTCGACGCCTTCCAGATCGCCGCCGTTGTGCACGACACTCGGACTCGAGGTGAAAACGAGTTTGCGGATTTCATGAAGCTCGCATGCCGCCAACACGTTATCCGTGCCGCGCACATTGGTTTCGTAGTAATCCTCCAGCCGGCCCCACGCGCCGACTTTTCCGGCGCTGTGCACGATCGCGTCGACGTCTTCAACGGCATCGGCCACGCTATCCAGATTGCTGATGTCGCCGATGCGCTGTTCGACTTTCAACTCGTCGAGCGCGACATGTCGATTTCGATTGAAGGCGCAAACGGTGTGTCCCGCCGCGACAAGCTGCTTGCAGACTGCTTGACCGAGAAAGCCACCGCCGCCTGTCACCAGAACTTTCATGGCTACATCCCCCTGTGCGGTCGATTGTAGCGTCGGTTGGCGCGAATCGCGATTTACATGCGCTTAAGTGGCGCCGGATTACCGTGCAACCGTTGTATGGAGTGGAAACATGGTGTTTAAATCGATTGGGGTTGCCGTCATCGCGTTGCTGGCGAGCGCATCGGCGCATGCGGAAACGGATTTCAACGGATCGACGCCATCGGGCGCGTTCTACCGCATCGCCGTTCCGGATAGTTGGAAACCCGGCGATGTTCTGGTGATGTATCAGCATGGATTGTCGTTCGAGGAACCCGGTCCCAATCCGGACCTCGGGCCGATCAAAGATTTGCAGCTGAGCGAAGGATATGCGATCGCGGCGTCGAGCTATCGTCAACGTTCGTGGGCGTTGTTCACGGCGGCCGATGACAACGCGGAATTGCTCGACGTGTTCAAACAAACCGTCGGCGCGCCGGGCGCCATCATTCCGTTCGGCGCATCGCTCGGCGGATTGATCTCGCTGAAACTTTCGGAAGATGCGCGATTCGCGCCGGTGCCCGGCGTGTATGCGGCGTGTCCGCCCGCGGCGGGATCGCGCGCGTGGGATGCCGCGATCGATCTGCGTCTGGCCTACGACGTGATCTGCAAGAGCGCCGGCGATTTACCGACAGGCGATCAGCCGTATCCGTGGGCGTACAACCTGGACGATATTCCCAACGATCTCTCCGATCTCGAGGATAAAGCGCAATTGCTGCAGACGCTGTTGCCGGTGAATCAATGCACCGGCGTCAATCTGCCGGAAGAAATCCGCAACGGCGCGATGAAACGCCGCTTGGCGGAATTGATGAATCTAAATCACATCACGGATGAAGATTTCTTCGTCACGAACATGGGCTACGCAACGTATGCGCTGAGCGATCTGGTTCGAGCGCCGGATAAATTGAATGATTTGAGTCCGTTCAGCACAGTCGGTGTGATGTATTCGGACGCGGCGGTGAACGACGGTATCGCGCGAATTCAAGGCGATCCGTTTGCGTCGTTGTATTTCAAGTGGACGTCCGATTTTCGCGGCCGCGTTGCGCCGACGATGAAAGTGATCTCGATTCAAACCAATCACGATCAGCTCGTCATTCCCGCCAACCAGGATGTGTTGCGTCGCACGTTGCCGAGTTCGCAATTGACCAGCGCGCTGGTAAACGAAGCGTCGCCGACACATTGCGGATTTACGCTGGCCGAAGGTGTCGCTGGTTGGGAGGCGCTGCGTGGTTGGATCGCCGGAACGCCGCAGCCAAAAGTTTCAGATTTGCAGAACACGTGTAACGCCGCGGTTGCGGCGGGCGCGGCGGGTCCGTGCCGTTACGACGCGAGCATCGTCGTGCCGAGTTTCGATAGCCAGGTTCCGCCGCGCCAAACTAGCGCAGCGCCGACTGTCGACAAACACTACACCGGTGCGTGGTATGACCCGCAGCGCAGCGGCGAAGGCATCGAACTGGAAATTCTGCCGAACAACAAAGCTGCGATGTTTTTCTTCACGTATCCGCCGATCGGTGCACCGGGTTTGCAGACGTGGCTGACGTCGGTTGGCGACATCGTTGATAACGGTATCGAATTCGCGGACGTGCAAGTGCCGTCGCTCGATGCGAGCGGTCAGGTACACGCTCAGCATTGGGGCCGCATCGGACTCACCTTCGACGACTGCAACAACGGCGCGATGCGTTGGGACGGGCCGCCGAGTTGGGGTTCGATGGAAGTGCCGATGACGCGACTCACCTCGCCACAAGGTTTGGGTTGTGGCGATCAAAGCGTGCCGCCGTCCAACTCGGCGACGGGTGCGTGGGACGATCCGACCTATCCGCATCGCGGATTCTTGATGGAACAACTGGATTCTCAAACGATCGCGACGCTGTGGTTCGGTTTCGATGCGTCGGGCGCACCGGCGTGGTCGACGGGTGTGCTATCGGCGAATACGGACGGATCGTTTGAAGGCGCATTGATTCGCGATTTCGGCACGCACTTCGGGCCGAATTTCGCGATCACGGACGTGCAGAAAGTAGTGAATGGAACGCTGAGCACGTCGTCATTTTCGTGCGCGGCGGCGACGGCGGAATTTCAGGTTCAACCGGGGCAAACCGGAATCGTACCGGCGTCGTTGTCGCTCCGACGCGTTTCGACGCCGCTAGGCGTTCCACCCTGCGCGCAGTTCAGTGATCCTTGATGGGATAGGTTTGCACGCCGCTGGTGCTCGGCGGCGGCGCTTCTTCTGCGCGGCTGTGCATCCGCACGGCGCCGCATACGTAAGCCTCGAACGTTTGTGAGCCGTCGACCGGATCGCTCGTCGCTTTAATCGTATCGGCGGGAATGGTGACGGCTTGGTTTCGCGCCAATGTTTCCAATTCGTCGCGAACTTTCAACGACGGCCGATGATAGAAAGCGACTTTGTCGGTAACCGAAACGCTGATCGATCCCGCATCACGGCATCCACTGACGTTGCCGTCGTAAGCGACATGCACGGCGTCGCCGCTATCGCTGGATTTGACCCACGTACAGGCCTGTGCGCCGACGAGCGTGGCGGCAACTAATACGACGTAGCGCAATTTTTTCATGACAAGGCGACCGCAAAAATTATTGCGGCCACCTTATCGCGAATGAATCGTCAATGCACTACGTTGCCGTCGGCATCGAGCACTTGCACTGCACCCAGATTCAGCGCGCGCACAGGTTTCTCGATTTGCCGCCGGTCGCCGACGATGACCCAAGTCAGCGCGTCCGGATGCACGACTTCTTTTGCGGCGGCTTGGACGTCGGCATCCGTCTGCGATTCGATACGATGCTTGTACGTCTGCACAAAATCGTCCGGTCGGTGATAGGTCACGATACTTTGCACCGCGCCTAGCACCGCTGCCGCACTTTCGTACTGGCCCGGCAACGCGCGCATGTCGGCATTTTTCACTTTGGCGATTTCATCGGCGGTGAGCGGCTGATCGCCGACGAGTTCGCGCGCTTCTTTCAGCACCTCGTCGGCGGCCGCGGCGGTTTTGTCGGTTTGCACCGGCGCGTACATGATGAAGATGCGTTCGCCGAGCGAATTCGGCGAGAACGAAAACGCGCCGTACGCCCAATGTTTGTCTTCGCGCAAATTCATGTTCAGGCGCGAGCTGAACAGTCCGCCGAAGGCTTGCGTCATGGTGGAAATTTGCAGATTGTTCGGCGCCATCGTCGATGGCGCGACCACGCCGGCGATGATCAATGACTGCTGCGATCCGGGACGGTCCATGATGTAGACAGTCGGTTGCGTCGGAACTTTCGCGTTCACCAGCTCGACCTTGGTCAATGCCGACGACGGTGCTTTCCAATCGCCGAACGCGGCATCGAGTTGCGGGATGATCTCCGCCAGCGTCGTGTCCCCGGCAACGATGATTTGCGCGTTGTCCGGACGCACGAAATCGCTCATGAATTTGCGCATATCGGCGGCCGTCAGCGACTTGATGGCGGCTTCGGTGCCGCTGCCGGTGAAGGGAATCGCGTATGGATTGTTCTTGCCATAGATCAGCGGCGGCAGCGTGCGCAGAGCGAGTCCGGTCGGTTCGGTTTTTTCCTGAGCGATACCGGCCAACCATTGGCCGCGAATGCGCGCGATGTCTTCTTCATGGAACGCCGGATTGCGCACGATGTCGGCATAAAGCGCGAGCGATTCGACGATCTGCGACTTCAGCGTATTGAGGCTGACAGCGCACGTATCCAGGTCGCAACCGGTGGCGAGAACGGCGCCAAGACGATCGCGACGCCGCTCGATTTCCAGCGAATCGAGATCGTTCGTTCCTTCGTCGAGCATCGCCGCGGTGAAGCTTGCCGTGCCGAGTTTGCGTCCGTGATCGGCCGCGTAGCCGCCCGGAAAACTCATTCTCAAATGCACCACCGGAATCGCGTGACGCTCGGCGAGCACGACGCCGATGCCGTTCTTCAACTTCCCGCGTTGCAACGTCGGGAAATTCAAATCGGGAAACGACGTTACTTCCGGCACGCCCTTGCTGCGGTCGATAGCGCTTTTGACCACGGCGTATGTGCGCTTTTCGGGCGAGACCGCTTTCGGTTCGCCGGGCGCGGCGGCTAGGCCTTCCGTTGTTGCTTCGTCTTTCGTCGGATCGGGTGTTCCGGGTTTAACGGTGAGCGTGTAATCGCCCTTCGAAATCCACTGTTGCGCGGCGGTCAGCACGGTCGCCGGAGTCGCTGCATCGAGCGCGGCGAAATCTTTTTTGTACGCGACCGGATCATCGCGATAGACCTGGCCTTCCGCAAGAATACGCGCCTGGCTGGCGACCTTTTCCACGCCGCGAATGAATCCCGCGTGTGCGCGGCTGCGTGCGCGATCGAGTTCGTCTTGCGTCGGACCGTCCTTCAGGAACTTTGCCCATTCGTCGGCTACCGCGGCTTCGACGCGAGCCGGATCGACGCCATGCTTCACGTCGACTTGCAACTCGAACAAGCTCGCCAGTGCGAAGCGGTCGATGCCTACTTCGACATCGTCGGCAATTTTATCTTTGTATACAAGTCGCTGATACAGGCGCGAGGTTTTGCCGCCGCCGAGTACCGCGGCGGCGAGCGAAAGCTGTTGCAAATCGTGATCGCCGAGTTGCGGCACGTTCCATTCGCGATAAAGCCGGATCTGTGCGACTTGATCGACCATTTCGCCACGCGTTGAATCCTTGCGTGGAAAAACCCAGGGTTGCTGACGCGCGACGGGTGGTCCGGCTGGGATGTCGCCGAAGTATTTCTCGACTTTTTCGCGCGCAATGGCGGGCGTGATGTCACCCGCGAGCACAAGCGTCGTGTTGGCCGAACCGTAGTGGTCGGTGAACCATTTTTTCACGTCGGCGAGCGAGGCATCGTCCAAATCTTTCATCGATCCGATCGTGTCGTGGTGATACGGATGATTGAATGGAAACGCGTTGGCCTGAATATTTTCGTCGACGCGGCCGTACGGTTGGTTTTCGTCCTGGCGTTTTTCGTTCTGCACCACACCGCGTTGCGTATCGAGCTCTTTCTGACCGATCGCGCCGAGCAAGTGACCCATGCGATCGGATTCCATCCATAGCGCCAGATCGAGCGCTGTCGTCGGCACGGTTTCGAAGTAGTTGGTGCGGTCGTTCGAAGTGGTGCCGTTCTGATCGGTGGCGCCGACTTGCTCGAAAGGTTTGAAATAGCCGGTCTTGTGATTTTCCGAACCGGAAAACATCAGATGTTCGAACAAATGCGCGAACCCGGTTTTTCCGGTCGGCTCGTCGGCAGAACCGATGTGGTACCACACCGCGACGTGTACGACAGGCGCCTTGTGGTCTTCGTGCACGACGACCGTCAGTCCGTTTTCGAGCTGGAACTTGTCGAACGATAAATCCACCGTGTCGAATTTAGCCGGTGCGTTTTGCGCGACGGCGGTCGTACACAACAAGGCCAGCGCCAACGCAATCGGCGTCACGATAATCGATCTGAACAACATGCGAATCTCCGCGGGAAAATGCAGATGGGCCGGCGAGCCTAACGGATGGGCTACGGCAAGACAATGTGCCATTCAGACTGTTGCGGCGACCTCAATTCGTCGTCAGAAATTCCATAACATGTGCGTTGAATTTATCGATGGCGTCGAAAGGCGTGCCGTGCCGTGAATTGCTGACGACGACGAGCGTGGCTTTCGGAAACAGCGAGGCTTCGACGAGTTTTTCATCCAGCGACGTGTAATCGTGTTCGGCGGCGATGATCAAGGTTTCGCAGGTCAGTTCGGGAAGTCGTTCGAGCGCACTCCAGCCTATCAACGCGTTGATCGTCGCCATATAAGCAGGCTTTGGATTGGCGCCGAGCACGTCGATGACGCGCTGCCGTTTGGGTGCTTGATCGTCGTGCGGGAACAGGCGTTTCGCGATGAGCCTGGCCGTGCGCTTCAGGCCGAGCAGGTGGACAAGCGCGAGTTGCATCTTCGCCTCGTACCATTTTTTGAATGTGTCCATCCGATAGTTCGCGAGTGAGTTGCACAGAACAAGTTTTCTCACGCGCGCGGGCTTTTGCAAGGTCATTTCGATGGCGACTGCGCCACCGAGTGAGAATCCGAGGATGTCGATGTCGGTGAGATGAAGTGAATCGACGAGTCCCCAGAAATCCGATGCAAACTGTGCGATGGAATAAGGTCCGGCGGGCTTGGCGCTTTTGCCGGAACCACGTAGGTCCGGCATGATGAGGGTTCGGGCGCGCGCGAAATCGTCGCGCTGAAAAGCCCAGTCATCGCCGCTCGAGCCCAGCCCATGAATCAGCAATAGCGGCGGCCCGTCGCCGACGCGGTCGTAGAACAAATCGATTCCGTTGACGTTCGCGATCGGCACGCGTCCAGTATACAAACTGCTGTTCGCCGATGATCAAGAGTGTCCGCGCGGACATACGGACGCTTCGGCGGTCGGCCGGTCACCCTGCCGTAAGTCACGCACCTGGCGATCGCTTGCAACTAAACCGCGCCGGCGTGCATCCAATCCGTCACTTGAGCGATCGGCACCCGTGGCACGCCGATTGCTCCCTATCCGTTGTAAAAGTATACAAAGGCATAATCATGAATATTTCCATGCAAGTTCGACGCGCATTTATCACGCTGGGCCTGGCGGCGACGGCGCTGGTTTTCATCGCGGCGAAAACATCGATGGGCGCACCGGCGCTGGCGTAAATCCCCAGCGACGAATCAACTCATGCAAAGGCAGTGTCAGTCGTCGGCACGACGCTCAACTCCTCATCCGTCAGCGTCACCGCACGTGTCGTTGCTCCGATGATCGCGACGAAAGAACGCACCGTCCGCAAGATGGCGCGACTACGCTGCGAAAGCGTCTCACGCGGCTGACCGCTCGAAGTCACGTGCGGCATAATCGCCGCATGTTGCATGTCGTTCTTTATCAGCCGGAAATTCCGCCGAACACCGGCAACGTGATTCGTCTATGCGCCAACAGCGGCGCGAAGTTGCATCTGATTCGTCCGCTCGGTTTTGATCTCGATCATGCGAAGCTGCGGCGCGCGGGATTGGATTATCACGAGTTCGCCGATGTTGCCGTCCACGACGATCTCGACACATTTACCGCGACCGTGAAACCTGGGCGCGTGTTCGCGTTGTCGACGCGCGGGCGCTATTCGTATGCCGACGTTCGATTCGCAGAAAACGACGCAGTCGTCTTCGGTCCGGAAACGCGCGGCCTGCCCCAAGCCCTGCTCGATGCGTTGCCGGCCGATCAGCGTTTGCGTCTGCCGATGCGTCCTCACAATCGCAGCTTGAATTTATCGAACGCTGTGGCCGTTGTGGTTTACGAAGCGTGGCGTCAAATGGGCTTCACGGGCGGCGAATAAAAGAAAAAGCCGCGCGATGGCGGCCTTTTCGGATTGCGTGGACTGCATCCGTGCAGTCCAGTTCGATCGTCCTTATTGAACCGTCAGCGTAACGTCATCCAGCACGAACGAAGTCTGATGCGAGGAATCTTCCTTGCCCGTGAACTTGATCGTGATGGTCTGCCCGATATACGCGTTCAGATTCGCCGTGTGCACGGCGTAGCCGGTCGCCGCATTCAAGTTCGAATACGTCGCCAGCGTGCTGAGCACGGTGCCGGAGCTATTGAGCACTTGCACGGTCAGCGTGTCGTACGCCGAGGTTTTCGTCGTTTCGGCGGTGTCGACGTGCAGGTAGTACTGCAACGTCGCGGACGACTTGCCAGCCGTCACCGCGACTTTCTGCGACAACGTATCGGTGTGCGTCGAGCCGTAGCCATCGAGCCACGCAAAGCCGACGCCCGTGTGCGCGCTTTCGCCCGAACAACCGGTCGAGCAGATCACGCCCGAACTGGCCGTCCACGACGCGGTGCTTTCAAAGCTCGGATTGGCCAGAAGCTGCGTCGATCCGCCACCGGTCGAGGTCACGGTAAAGCTGAGCGTCGTGCTATGCACGGTAGAACCCGACGTACCGGTGATCGTCACCGTCGACGTACCCACCGTTGCGGTGGCGCTTGCGGTCAATGTCAGCACACTGGTCGTTGTCGTGCTGGTCGGACTGAACGATGCAGTCACGCCAGTCGGCAAACCGGAGGCGGCGAGACTGACGCTGCCCGTGAAGCCACCCGACGGACTGACCGTCACTGTGCTTGTACCGTTGGCGCTTTGCGCGATGCTCAGCGACGACGGAGAAGCGGACAGCGAGAAGTCCGGCGTGGCTGTCGACGAAATGGTGAGCGTTACCGTCGTCGTGTGCGAGAGCGAGCCGGACGTGCCGGTGATCGTCACGGCTTTTGCGCCTGTCGTCGCCGTGCTGCTGGCGGTGAAGGTCACGGTGCTGGACGTCGTGGCGCTTGCGGGACTGAACGATGCGGTCACGCCGGTCGGCAGACCCGACGCCGACAACGCGACGCTGCCGCTGAAGCCGTTCGTCGGAGCGACGGTGATCGTGCTCGATCCGTTCGATCCTTGCGCAACCGTCAAGCTGCTCGGAGATGCCGACAGCGAGAAGTCCGCGGTTCCGGTCGATCCGCCGGCCAGCGCGGTGATCAAGGCTGCGCCTTTCGGAGAACCCCAACCGGTGACGAGATCGTAGCCAGTGGTCGCACTGAACGAACCCGATCCTGAGGACGCCTTGTTGGTGCCGCTGGTGATGTCGTGGAATTCGCTCGTGTAGCTGGAGCCGACACCGATGTTGTAGATCGCCGGATTGACGAAACCAACCGTGCCATGGCCATTGGCAACCGACTGCTGGTTCACGAGGGCGATGAAACCTGCCCAACGCGGCGCGGCAAAGCTGGTGCCGCCGTAGCCGGTTTCGAAGCTGCCATTACTGGCGGTCGGATTGTCGAAATTCGCCTCTGCCGACACGTCCGGATCGTTGCGATACGTCGTCGAACCCTTGTTCGTCGACGTGATCACGCCGGCGAGTTGCTGATAGCTCGGGGTGTGTTCGCCGGAAGCCGCGATGAAACCGCCACCACTATCGGGCCAGCCCGTTTCAGAAGACCATGCGCCACCCGGACCGGTTGTGGTCAGATCGGTGCCGCCGACTTCGAGGACGTTAGGGTCGGCAGACGGCGGATCCCACGTCTGACTATTGTATGCGCCGCTGTCGCCCGTGGCGTTCGCGTAGGTTTGGCCTTGTGCCGCCATTTCCTGGAAGATCGCATCGTCCGATGTGTCGCTGAAGTCACCGCCGCCCCATGAGCAGCTCAACGATTTGGCGATGTTGTCGGACACCATTTTGTTGAGGATGCTGGTCGCGCTCGTGCCTTCGTAGAAAAGGATCTGCGTAATGCCGGGCGCCATGCCGATGGCGTTGACGATGTCGAGTACCTGCTCGCCGTCGTCGCACGTGCTAGTGCCGCTGCCGTCGCCGGCATCGCATACACCGCTGTAACCGCCAACGAGAACGTTGTTGATCGGCGTGCTGAACGTCATGCCGGTGTTGGTCTTGTAGAGCGTCACGTCGGCGGTCTTGTAGCCGTCGTACGAGAAGATACCGATCGATTGGCCGGTGCCGGTCAAAGAGCCGGAGCCGTAGTACGCCGCACGCATGTCGCTGGGCAAGTATTCACCGGAGGGACCCGAGCCCGTCAGATGCGGCACCACCGTACCGTGCCGCATTTGGTCGACGAGATCGGCCTTCTTGAGGTGGCGGTAAGGAAGCTTGTAGTTGTTGAGGCCGTCGACATGCAGCAACTGCACACTGCTGGTCGTGGTCGGTTCGCGGTCGGCCGAGAAGAATTGGCGATTCTCGTTCGGATGCGCGTACGAGGTCATCGTCACGTGCAGCGCGCGATTGACCGTTTCCACCGAACCTTCGACGCTGACGATACGGCGGTTGGGCACCGTTTCGGTCACGTTGAAGCCACTCGCCTTCGCCCAGCTGACGACTTCGTCGTAGTCAGCCTGCGTCGGTCCGAAGCGATCGGTGTATTCCTCGACGCTCAGGTACTTGTGGTAGTTAGGACTAGTCGGGTCCTGTAGTTGTTGCAGCAACTCATCGAGTTGGTCCTGATTGCGGACCTGCAGGTTGAGTGTCAGCTTCAGACGGCTGTCAGCCGACAGAGGAGCGACGCGAGGCGCGAGCCCCGTGGCGACCGCGGCCGGAACATGCGAGCCGAACATCGGTTTACCGTTTGCAACGATCAGATCGCTGCCGCCGGCGTTCGAGCAAATCAAAATCAACGCAGTTAAAGCGAGCAACGTGAAGCCTGACGCCTTGCGGCGCCAGAATGCGAGTTTTAAATTCATCACGGATCATCCCTATTGTTGTTGGAGCCAAAAGTACGTCGCTTGCGCGATCCCGGATCCCCATCCCCATTCGATCCTTCTGCTGCCTTGCCCACTCCTCCCATTTTCAATTGCTTGTACGGACAACTCGCCCCTGCGAGCCTGCCGTTCTTGTCGCTGGATCGATTGCCTCGACTCCGTCAGCCGAGAGCGGGCGAAACTAGCAGCCCCGTCGATCGATAGTCAAGGCCGTTTGATAGATAACCCCTTGAAGTACTTAAAAATGTGACGCCACGCACAAATAATGTCCGGACAACTTAGACAGGCACATTATTTTGGTTTGGACGTATAAACGTCCACGTCGTCGGATGATGCGTTGCCAAAATTGCGCGCCGCAATGCGCCTTTCGACTTTAGTATCAAAACTTAAGGTAGGTAACGTGTGCAGTTATCCGCACCAGGCAGGCCGAACGAGCGGTCATTGGAACGCGGGCAACTCAGCTATAATCGCCGCGCGTTTTCCGCTCGCGGGACGCTGCTTACTTCACGCGCCCGTAGCTCAGCTGGATAGAGTAGCGGCTTCCGAAGCCGTTGGTCGGGGGTTCGAATCCCTCCGGGCGCGCCATCCTCTTGGTTTCTAAATGTACGAGCGAAGAAGTCAGCCACTCGCCTCGCGCCGCAAATTTTTGCGGCGTTTCGCCTACAGTGTCCTGTGGGGGCTGGCGCTGGTTAGCGTTTCATTGCTGATCGGCATGTCGGGCTACCGCTTCATCGAAGGGTTGTCGTGGCTCGATGCCTTCGTCAACGCATCGATGCTGCTCGGCGGCATGGGCCCCGTCGACCCGTTGCACACGAATCCCGGAAAATTGTTCGCCGGCTTCTATGCACTGTATTGCGGACTCATCGTCATCATCGTTACCGGCATCATCTTCGCACCCGTCGTCCATCGCTTCCTGCATCGCTTTCACCTCGAGAAGAAAGGCGACGACTCATAACGACTGTTTGCAACGGTCCGTCGCGCTCGTTCGGGTCAACCCGTTCTCGTCTTCTCGGCCGCGACGAATTGCCGAATATGCTCGTCCAGCACCGGCAATGGCACCGATCCGATTTCAAGAATCGCATCGTGGAATTTTCGAATGTCGAACTTCGCACCTAATTCTTTTTCTGCGAACGCGCGTAATTCGACGATCTTAAGTTCGCCCAGTTTGTACGACAGCGCTTGCCCGGGCCACGAAATGTAGCGATCGACTTCTGTTTCAACCTCGTGCTGCGACAGCGCGGTATGCCCGGCGAGAAACGTAATCGCCTGATCGCGCGTCCACCCTTTGTGATGAATCCCCGTGTCGATGACGAGACGGGCCGCGCGCCACATTTCGTAACTCTCACGGCCAAACTCCTCGTACGGCGTCTGATAGATGCCCATTTCCTTACCGAGCTTTTCGCAATACAGGGCCCAGCCCTCGCCGTAGGCGGAAATGTAATCCTTGGTGCGGAATGCCGGCTGTGCGTTTTGTTCCGCCACGAGTTCGCCTTGCAACGCATGGCCGGGGGCCGACTCGTGCAGCGTCAGCGCGGGTAAGTTGTACAGCGAGCGCGACGGCAAATCGTAGGTGTTCACCCAATACGTATGCGCTCCGCCGCGGCCTGCGGTCCAGAATGGTGCGATCGCTTCCGGAACCGGTTTGATGGTGAAACGGCCGCGCGGCAGCAGACCGAAATAACGCGACAATTCACCATCGACACGTTTGGCGATCCATGCCGCGCGCATCAGCAATTCATCCGGCGTCTTCGCATAAAACTGCGAGTCAGTGCGCAGGAATTTCTGGAACGCGACGAAGTCGCCGTTGAATCCCGTCGCTGTGATCGTCGCGCGCATTTCCGCATCGATGCGCGCGACCTCGTTCAATCCCGTCGCGTGGATCGACTCCGGATCCAGATCGAGCGTCGTATATTCGCGAATCTGCTGTCGATAAAATGCTTTGCCGTCGGGCAACGCTTCGGCTGCGAGCGTCTTGCGCGCATGCGGAAGATAATCGGTGCGGAAGAACGTGAGGAGATTCACGTACGACGGAATGACGCGATGATGAATCGCATCGGCGCACTCGGCGCGGAGCCGCGCTTGCTCGTCTGCGGCAATGGAATCCGGCAGCTGGACGAACGGCTTGTAGAAATCGCTCTCCTGCGGAGAGCTGACATTGATATAAGCGCTGATCGACGCGTCGCGACCGTCGAGCACCGCGCGAGGAACCGTGAATCCGCGCTTTAGACCCGCGCGCATGTTCGCGATGTTTTCGTCGAAATACCGCGGAAAATCGTTTAGCCGCGCGATGTACTCGCGCGCTTGTTTCGCATTTTTCAAATGCCGCTCAGACATGAATCCCAGATCGGACCAAAATTGCGAATCGCTGTTGAACGGCATTTCATATGTGCGAAAACGAATGCTCGCCGCGAGATTTTCGATCTGCGGTTTATAGACATCGAAGTTGACGCGATTCTCTGGCGACAATGCCTGGCGCGGAATTTTTTCCAGTTGATGCAAAACGTCGTTCCAGTACGCGAGCCGAGCTGCCTGCGACTTCGCATCGACCGACGCAAGCCGGTCGTTCGGCGTTGCGGATGCATCATCAACATCGTCTTCCTCGTCATTTCCCAATCCGGGGAATTGCTGTTCGCGCCATTTCCATTCGGTCGTGTAGAGGGTTTTGAATGCGTCGTCGGCCGACGTCGTGTCGTTCGCGTGAACGAACAGAGGGGATAACGCCAAACTGAAAAACAGCCAACTGAGTTTCATGGTTGTCTCCGCCATTTGAGCGCGATCATCGCACTGCGGCGCGGTGGCGGAAAGGCGCCCACAGGGAAGCGTGAATCAGCTCGTCAGAATCTATGGACGCCGTCTGTCCGAATGGCGTCCGCAACAGGTCGTTCAGACCGCCCCTTATGCGACGAAACTTCGTGACTCATGCGGCTGCGCCGCTTAGGGCGAGAAAGTTTATGCGTTCAAGGTTAGCTGAAAATATCGTGGCTGCGATCATTGCTGCATGTCTTTGCAGCTCAGTCGCTACAGCACGCGCAAATCCGTTACCACTGTCGACAAGCGGAAAAATCGAATTTCGAGAACCTGCCGTCGCAACGATCGGCCCATACGTTGAGACAGCGGAGTTCGGATCGTCATCGGTCGCCAGTAATGCTTTTGGTGAGGCTGTAGCGATATCCGGTGGCCGAGCCGTTGTTTCCTCACCGGGCGAGGGAAATGTGGCGATTTACGAACTGGATACAAGCGGCGCTTGGGTGTCCGATGCTGTGCTAGCAATCGATGGCCGCGTCTCATCGGTAGCTATAGAAGGTGATACGGTCGTCGTCGGAACGCAGCCCGCCGTTTCCTTGAGCGCTGGTGATGTTGCTGTCGGGATGGTTTCTATCTATGTGCATTCGGCGAGCGGCTGGGCAAAGCAGCAGGATCTACCCGATCCGAGCGCAAAAAGGAACGATCAGTTCGGTTTCGATGTGAGTATTTCCGGAAACTCAATACTGGTTGGCGCACCCAATGCGAATAGCGATATTGGGCTCGCCTATGTTTTCATCCGAAACGGCACCAAATGGTCGTTGCAAGCTCAGATTTCCGCCAGCGACGGCGCCCTAGACGATTGGTTTGGTCAGAGCTTAAGGATAGATGGAAATACTGCGGTGATTGGTGCGCCCGGACATCCCGGCGCCATCGGCGCCGCTTATGTGTTCACTCGCGCTGGTAGCACATGGTCGCAACACAAAAAATTTAACGGCGAGTCGGTTGGAGACAACTTTGGAAACGCTGTTGCGGTCCAAGGCAACATGATAGGTATAGGCTCGCCTGGGCATAACGAAGATAGCGGCGAAGTATACGTTTATACAGGCTCCGGATCGTCGTGGACTTTGCAAGAAGCGCTCGAACCACCCGTCGCGATAAAAGATGGGCAGTTTGGTATCAGCATCGGACTATCCGGCGACCGCTTGCTTGTCGGAGAAACGGGTAATGCTGCCGCGCATGTTTTCACTCGATCAGGAACAGCCTGGACGTTGCAGGCGGAGCTAGGAGACTCATCGAGCAGCGAGTTCGGCACCGCTGTCGCCTTGTCCAGTACGACTGCACTCATCGGCGCGCCTGAAGATCAAGTCGGCGGTCGCGCTTATATCTTCGACGAGAAAGATGAGATCTTCGCGAACGGCTTCAACTGATCGTCACGCCGCAGCACTTGGATTCGCGCCGACGTGCCGAAGATAAGCGTCGAGTCCGCGTTCGGCCTCCTCGACAAACACTTCGCCGGTCGTGTCGAAACTCGCGATGCGATCGGGACGGAAGTTTCGGAAGTCCCGGCGCAATCTGCACCACGCGCCGAGCGTCCACACGCCGCCCCAGAATGCGAGACAAAGCGGCTCGACTTCACGTTCGCTGCCGCTGCCGATTTTGTCTTGATAGATGAGTCGCAGCACGTGGTGATCGATGACCGCCGCATGCAAACGATCGATGACGCCGCTGTTTTCGATCCGGTCGCCAACGGCGGGAGCGAAGATTCGCGAGCGTTCCGACCGAGCACGCAATTCGGGCGGCAATACGGCTTCGATTTTCAGCAGGGCCGCTTTCGCGCCCATCGCGAGCCGCGTGCCGCCGAATGCACATACGAAACGCGTTCCGACAACGAGCGATTCTAGTTCGTCGGCGTTGAACATGAGCGGCGGGATATCCGAACCCTTGCGCAGCACGTAACCGACGCCGGCCTCGCCTTCGATCGGCACACCGGATAATTGCAAATCGGCGATATCGCGATAGACCGTTCGCAATGAAACGCCAAGGGTCGCCGCGAGGTTGGCCGCACGCAACGCGGTGCGTCGTCCGCGCAAGGCGTGGATGATGAGAAACAGACGATCGGCGCGGCGCATGCGTAAATCATTGCGCAGCGACGCGTCGAACGCTAGCCGGTTGCGTCATCGCGTGATCAATCGTGCAGCAACGAACGCGGTGCCGGTGTAAGTCGCAGAAACTGCGGTGGCTTGATGAGCTGGTGTTGGAGTGAATCTGCGATCGTTTCTTTCCAAACCGGTGAATGATTTAGTTTCGCCAGTTGGTTTTCATAACTCGGGATATCGCGATACATTGCAAACCAAACGAACACATGGTCGTTTTCACGCACGGGTAAACGAGGAAAGTTGTTGGGCGACGTTTCACTACCGAAATACGCGATCGGAGTGATCTTCGATTTTTTAAGCGCAGGAATTATTTTTCCCTCGAAGAAATGAACGAACTCAGCACTCACCGGTTGATCAAAGTAGTAAAGAGTTGCGACAAGTACTCCGCGCGGGTTTTCCGTTGCGCCTATCGCCGCACGCTTGGCGCCTTCAAGATTGAATTCCGACGCTGCGTTGGAGCCATGAAGTAGAAGCACGTTGTCCGTGTCAGTGAAGTAGGCGTTGGCTTCATCGCGATGCGCTTTCCAGATCGGACCGCCATAAAAATCCTGAAGCGACTTCGCGCGCGACGGCATATCCGGAAATCCGCGCAACCACACGAAGTGATTGGGATCGTCGAGATCGCGAAATTCGCCGATCACACGAATCGCGCCGGTGGCTTCTTGCGTGTCGATGAATTCGCGTTCGAACATGACGATGAACGCATCGCGCATACCGGGATGCACCGTGTACTGACGCAATTCGACGATGGGACAACAGGTTTTGGCAACGGGCATCAGTGTGGTATCGGCGGATGCCAGCGCAGACATGAGCAAGAGTGTCGTAACCATGAGCGTTCTCCTTAGCGGTTAATTCGCGTCATTTGCATGCGCCAATTGGTTTCCCACGTCGCGCCGTTGTCGGCGGACAATGCCTGTTCCCAACGGGCGAAGGTGGGTGTGATGTGCGACCACGTAAAACGCGCGCGGACGGGACGGCCGTGATTCTTGTCGTCACCTTCGAAAACGCCGACGCCATTGCGAAACACGCCCGCCACGGGAGGTTCGAGCACGCCGGTGCGGCTACTCGACCAATAGATGCTCCATTGGTTCGTCTGACGATTGAACAGACGCAACGTCATGCCGACGAATCCGCCGCTCCAATCCGTGACGAAATTGTCGATATTGCCGAACCCGCCGATGATCGGCCGGCATTCCTGTGCAGCTTCGAATTCTTCCCATTCGTCCGAACCGACCAGGCGTTCGCGCAAACGTTGATTGCGAACGTGCCAGCAGCCGAAGTAGAAATCGAAGTCGTGCGATCCGTCCGCTTCGATCGATGTTGCCAAGGCCGCGCGTGCTGTCATCGCTGCGACCACAATCCGACGCGGTTGCCTTCGCAATCGCGGAATTGCGCAAAGAAACCCATATCGCCCGGCAGCGCGGTGCGCGGCACAAGCGTATCGCCGCCGTTACTGACAGCACGATCGAGAACAGGACGCAGATCATCAACGCTTAAGTAAACGATCGACCCTTGCACGGACGGAACGCAGTCGTCCATCGCGATGAGCGCGCCGCTCGCGTTTGGTTTTCCACCGTGCGGGAAAACCGCGATGTTCGTTCCACCGAAATTTTCGCGGCGCAACGGTTGTTCGAGAACGGATTCGTAGAAACGCTGTGCGCGATCGAGATCCTCCGTCGGGATTTCGAACCACGCGGGAACGTTGGCATTCAACACGGCGATGCTCCGGTGCGGACGTGCGACAGTGCACGCGCGAAGCATGAGCACCGGCTACTGACATCGTTCTGTCAGCAGAGATTCAAAACAGATCGGCTTGCGGTGATGATTTTCGAGGCGGCGTGAACAACGCGCAATCGAGCGCGATGTCGCGCGTGCGTGTCAAACCGAACTTGCGCGCGGCGATGCTGAAGCGCTGGCGAATCAACGCGGCGAATTCGCCTTCGCCACGCATGCGCGATCCGAAACGCGGATCGTTCTCCTTGCCGCCGCGCATTTGTTTGATAAGGCTCATCACGTGTTCTGCGCGTTCGGGGAAATGCAATTCCAGCCATTCGCGCACGAGATCTTTCAACTCGTATGGCAAACGCATGATCGTATAGCTGGCCATGCGTGCCCCGGCTTGAGCGGCGCGCTCGATGATGCCTTCGAGCCAGCGGTCGGTGAGCATCGGGATGATCGGCGCGACCAGCACGCCGCACGGCACACCCGCTTCGCTCAGTCGCCGAACGGCTTCGATGCGACGATGCGGCGCGCTCGCGCGCGGTTCGAGCTTGGACGCAAGCCGATTGTCCAGCGACGTGACGGAAAGAAACACGTACACGAGATTTTGCTTGGCCAACGGCATCAGCAAATCCAGGTCGCGTTCGACCAACGCGTTTTTTGTCACGATCGTCAGTGGATGCTTGAGCTCGGCAAGTATCTCGATGACTTGGCGCGTGATGCGATAACGGCGTTCGATCGGCTGATAGGGATCGGTGTTCGCGCCCATATTGATCGGACTGACGCGATAACCGGGTTTCGACAATTCCGCTCGCAATAACTCCGCGGCATTCGTTTTCGCAAACAGTTTCGTTTCGAAATCCAGACCCGGCGAAAGATTCAGGTAAGAATGCGATGGCCGCGCGTAACAATAAATGCAGCCATGCTCGCATCCGCGATACGGATTGATGCTTTGGTCGAACGGGATGTCCGGCGAATCGTTGCGGCTGATGATCGTGCGTGCGCGCTCGTGCGTGACCTGAGTTTCGACAGGCGATGCCGATTCATCGTCCGGTGTCCAGGCATCATCGAACGTTTCGCCGCGAGCCGACTCGAAGCGCCCTTCGCGATTGGACGCCGCGCCGCGACCTTTCAATGCGGCGATTTTGTCGAGCGAACGGGGATCGTGATTCATAGCTGGAGGCAAGTATGCGCGATCGCGTCTCATTGACCGCGACACTTCAACAGCGCTCTGGCTTTGAAAAGCCTATTCACGAGGCTATTCGGTTGTTATGGTGCGCTGCAACATCGCTATCCGCGATGGCACTTTACCTGGAGAACACGATGAGAAGGGTCGCATTGCTCGCGCTCGCGCTTTTGAACACCACCAGCGTTTTCGCCGCTTCGCAAGCGTGCTCCGTCAGCATGTCTCAGGATCCGGTTGTGCTGCGCGTCGGCAAAGACGAATTCCGTATTGCATTCGGTCTCAACGGCGAACAGTGTTCGAACACCGGCTGCGCCGGCACGATCGACTACCGGGCGGCGTGGAAGGCGGACGATGGCACCACGCGCAGCGAACAGAAACATTTGAGCTACAGCATTCCCGATGGCGCGAAACGTTCGCTGGTCGTGGATCGGCATTATTTCGACACGTCGGAAGGCAAGCACACGACCGACATCACGAAAGTAAGCGTTGACAGCGTAAGTTGCGAATCTTCTCCCGCACGAGCCACCGCCGCTCGTTAAACGGAACATTACCGGGCCGCGCGTTGAGGCGCGGCTAGGTGCAGCGGCATCTCGCACCGCGACGCGCACTGTGGCAGCATTCGCACGTCAGACGTGAGGGATTACGCCATGCGCTGGATCATGCTGTTGGTTTCGCTCGCCGGATTTTCGTATGCGTATGTGGCGAAGACGCCGGAATTGCTGGGCATTTCATTGCTGGCCGGTTTCGTCGGATTGATCGCCGCATTTTTTGGTTTCGCCGCGGCGAGGGTCGCTGCGACGGCCAGGCCCGATGCGGCGCTTCTCACCGATCGCGACATCAGCGCGTTGCGCGCGAGTGTCGCTGCAAACAAGAAAGCACCACAACGTCCGCCCGCGCCACCGATCGCCAAATAATCGCAAAAAAACGCGCCTCCGCCGGTTCGCAAAACCTGGCTCGGGCGCGCGTTAGTGTTTTGTATACTTCTAGCTATTTAGAAATATCCACATTCTTCGTTTCCGGCAGGAATAACGTGCCGATGATAAGCGTCATCACCGAAATAATGACGGTGTACCAAAGGCCGTAATAGATATCGCCGCTGAAAGCCACCAGCGCGAACGATATCGACGGTAAAAATCCGCCGAACCAGCCATTGCCGATGTGATAGGGCAAACTCAACGAGCTATACCGGATTCGTGTGGGGAACAGTTCGACGAGCCAGGCCGCGATCGGTCCATAAACCATCGTCACGTAGATAACCAAGATCGTCAGCAGCACCAGCAGCATCGGCCAGTTCACGTTGGCGGGATCCGCTTTCGCCGGGTAGCCGGCGGTTTTAAGCGCCTCGCCAAGCTGTTTGCTGAACGCATCGTTCTGCGTCTTGAATCCGGCCGCATCGAGACTGCCACCTTCGAACGAGTTGATCGACGTACTGCCCACCTGGACAACGGCCGGCGTCCCCGCTGGCGCTTCCTTATTCGTGTAGGGAACGCCTGCTTTGCTGAGGTAGTTCTTGGCGATATCGCACGAGTCTTTATATTGACGCTTGCCGACCGGATCGAACTGGACGGCGCACGCCTTCGAATCGGCCGTGACGACAACCGGACTGTTCTCGCTTGCCGTTTCGAGCGCCGGATTGCCGTAGTGCGTCAGCCCTTTGAAGATCGGGAAATACGTGAGCGCGGCGAGCAGGCAGCCGGCCATGATGATCGGCTTGCGTCCGATCTTGTCCGATAACGCGCCAAACACGACGAAAAACGGCGTGGCAATCAACAGCGCACCGGCGATGAGATAACTGACGGTTGTCGCATCGACTTTGATGACATTCTGCAGGAAGAACAATGAATAGAACTGACCGCCGTACCACACCACCGCTTCGCCGGCTGTCGCGCCGAGCAATGCGAGCAGCACGATCTTGCCGTTGTCCCAACGCATGAAGGCTTCCGTCAGCGGCGCTTTCGAACCACGACCTTCGGCTTTCATCTGCTGGAACAATGGCGACTCTTGTAGCTGCAGACGGATATAGACCGAGATCAGCAGCAGGAAGAACGAAATCAAGAACGGAACGCGCCAGCCCCATGCACCGAACGCATCAGGTCCCAAGGTTTGTTTGCAGATAAGAATCACGACGAGCGAAAGGAACAGTCCGAAGGTCGCCGTGATCTGGATAAAACTCGTGTAGAACCCACGCTTGCCGGGCGGGGCGTGCTCGGCAACGTACGTGGCCGCACCGCCGTATTCGCCGCCGAGAGCGAGACCTTGCAACATGCGCAAGATGATCAGGATAACGGGCGCGGCGATACCTATCGTCGCGTAGTTCGGGATCAGGCCGACGAGAAATGTCGAGGAACCCATGATGATGATCGTGATCAGGAACGTGTATTTGCGCCCGATCATGTCGCCCAGGCGACCGAACAAAATAGCGCCGAACGGACGCACGAAAAATCCCGCCGCGAACGCGAGCAGCGCCATGATGAGGCCGCTGGTGGGATCGAGCGCGGAGAAAAACTGCGCGGCGATATTCGCCGCCAACGATCCGTACAGATAAAAGTCGTACCACTCGAACATCGTGCCGATGCTCGATGCGGTGATGACGCGCACGTGGCCGCTGCTCAATCCGCTGCCGGTGTTTGCTGGTATGGTCGCCATGACGTACTTACTCCCCAGAAATGATGCCGCCCGCGCCGTGCTTGCGATGCGCAAACACCTCCGCGCCGACGGCGCAACGCATCGTCTCATGTGGACGATTACAGTCAGCCGACACAGTGCCACGCCGCGACGCTACGACCATACGCCTTTGGTCGTAGGCTCGAAGCAAACTCGACCAAAGTATTATTGGTAAGTCGCATCGCGGAACGGAATTGACTCACCGCCGCGCGGCGAGGGATTCATCGTCGAGGAGTTCTCATGTCGCAACTTCATCCCGTTCCTGCCGAATTCGCTGCGCGCGCGCGCATCAAGGCAGACGATTACACAACACTCTATGCCGAATCGGTAAATAATCCGGAAGCGTTCTGGGAACGCGTCGGGAAACGGCTGGATTGGATCAAGCCATACACCAAGATCAAGGACGTTTCGTACGACGCGAAGGATTTGCACATTCGCTGGTACAGCGATGGCCAATTGAATTTGGCCGCGAATTGCCTCGATCGCCATCTGCAGACACGCGGGGACAAGACGGCGATCTTGTGGGAAGGCGACGATCCGAACGAATCGAAAGCGCTCACCTATAAACAATTGCACGCGGATGTTTGCAAAGCCGCCAACGTCTTGAAAAATCTCGGCGTCGCCAAAGGCGATCGCGTGACGATTTATTTGCCGATGATTCCGGAAGCGGCCATCGCGATGCTCGCATGCGCGCGAATCGGGGCAATCCACAACGTCGTGTTCGGCGGCTTCTCTCCTGATTCGCTTGCAAGCCGTATCGGCGATTCCTCGTCGAAAATCGTGATCACCGCCGACGAAGGGTTGCGTGGCGGAAAGAAAATTGCGCTGAAGATCAACGTCGATGAAGCGCTGAACCGACCCGGCACGACAAGCGTCGAAACCGTGCTGGTAGTCAAACGCACCGGCTCACCCGTTGCCATGCAGGCTCCGCGCGATCGCAGCTGGGATGAATTGATGAAGGATCAAAGCACGGATTGTCCGCCGACACCAATGAACGCGGAAGATCCACTTTTCATTTTGTATACATCCGGCTCGACGGGCAAGCCGAAAGGCGTGCTCCACACGACAGGCGGCTATGGTGTATTCGCGAGCTTCACGCACGAATGCGTTTTCGATTTGCGCGAGGACGACATTTACTGGTGCACCGCCGACGTCGGCTGGGTGACCGGCCATAGTTATATCGTCTACGGACCGCTCGCGAACGGCGCGACCTCGCTGATGTTCGAAGGCGTGCCGAACTATCCGGATTCCGGACGTTTCTGGCAGGTCGTCGACAAGCACAACGTCACGCTCTTCTATACGGCACCGACCGCAATCCGCGCACTGATGCGCGACGGCGAAGCGCCGGTGAAAAAATCCAAACGGACGTCGTTACGGCTACTCGGAAGCGTCGGCGAACCGATCAATCCGGAAGCGTGGGAGTGGTATTGGCGCGTCGTCGGCGACGGCCGCTGTCCGATCGTCGACACGTGGTGGCAAACCGAAACCGGCGGCATTCTCATCACGCCGCTGCCGGGCGCGATCGATCAAAAACCCGGTTCGGCGACGAAACCCTTCTTCGGCGTGAAACCGGCCATCGTCGATGCGAACGGCAAACAGCTGGAAGGCGAATGCGAAGGCAATCTCGTCATCACCGACGGGTGGCCGGGTCAGATGCGCACGGTGTACGGCGATCACCAGCGCTTCGTGGATACTTACTTCAAAACTTATCCCGGCACCTACTTCACCGGTGACGGCGCGCGTCGCGACAAAGACGGCTATTACTGGATCACCGGTCGCGTCGACGATGTGATCAACGTGTCCGGTCACCGCCTCGGCACGGCGGAAGTAGAGAGCGCGCTCGTCGGTCATACGAAAGTCGCCGAGGCTGCGGTCGTAGGATGTCCGCACGATATCAAAGGCCAAGGTATTTATGCCTACGTGACGCTGAAGGCCGGCGTCGAAGCGGTGGACGAGCTGCGTAAAGAACTGATCGCATGGGTGCGCAAGGAAATCGGTTCGATCGCGACACCGGATTATCTGCAATGGGCGCCGGGCCTGCCCAAAACGCGATCCGGCAAGATCATGCGCCGCATTCTGCGTAAGATCGCGGAGAACCAGCCGGATCAGCTCGGCGATACGTCGACGCTGGCGGATCCGTCGGTGGTACAAAGTCTCGTCAACGAGCGGCTGATAAAATGATGATTTATATACAATGCGGCAGATGCGATGCGTGAAGTCCTGATCGCCGACGATCATCCGCTGTTCCGGGATGCGCTGGCCCGTGCCGTCACGCAAGCGGTTCCCGACGTCAGTCTTTATCAAGCCGATAGCGTTGCCGCGTTGCTGAATTTGATCGAAGGACATCCGCATGCGGAGCTGCTCTTGCTCGATCTGCACATGCCGGGGGCGAACGGTTTTTCCGCGCTCGTGCACTTGCGCGGGCAACAACCCGGTTTGCCGGTGATCATCGTTTCCGCGCAGGAAGATGCGCGTGTGATCCAACGGGCGATGGGTCACGGCGCGTCGGGCTATATTCCGAAATCGACATCCGCGGACACTATCGTGGCCGCCATCCGGCGCGTTCTCGACGGCGATGTTTGGTTGCCACCGCAAGCCAGCGGACTTTCCGCGCGCGTGGAATCCGCCGAGGCCGCCGCCGCCGCGCACGTCGCGGAACTGACGCCGCAGCAATTCCGCGTACTCGGGATGATCGCCGAAGGTTTGCTCAACAAGCAGATCGCTTACGAGTTGAATGTGTCCGAGGCCACGATCAAGGCGCACATGACGGCCATCATGCGCAAATTGAATGTTTCCAATCGCACGCAAGTGGCGTTGCTCGCAAGACGGCTCGCGCTCGACCCGGCGTCGGAAGCCGTGGATTACGCGGGCTAAGCCAACGTTTCCATCGTCGGGACGGCGATGCGCGACGCCACGCGTCCGAGTTGCGCGATGAGCGCGCGCAGGGCGGCAGGCTTCACCGGCTTGAGCAAAACGGCGTAGCCATGAGATCGCGCGCGTGCTTTGAGTTCAGGACTCGAATCGGCCGTAATCAGCGCGCCGGGCGGCGGCGCGACACACGACGCGCGAAGATGATCGAGTGCTTCGAGTCCATCGATCGGGTCGTCCAAATGATAGTCGGCGAGAATCAGATCGGGCCGATGCCGCAAAATGACTTTTGTCGCTTCTTCCACATTGCTGCAAATGTCGCAAGTCACGCCCCAGCGTTTCAGCAATGCCGCCATGCCGTCGAGAATCGCGCTGTCGTTGTCCAGACAGAGCACGTGCAGTCCGGCGACGATGCCCTGAGCTGTCGGACGCGGACGTAGCGTCGGAATCATCGTCATGGGTGGAGCGCTCGCCACTTCGACGGCAAACACGCTGCCGCGGCCCGGCCATGATCGCACCGACAATCGGTGCCCGAGCATGTTGGCCATGCGTTCGCAAATGGCTAACCCGAGCCCCAGTCCTTTTTCACCCCACGGCGACGCGAATTGGCCGCGCCGGAATTCGTCGAAGATGCTGCGCTGTTGTTCGGCGTCGATGCCCACGCCCGTATCCCACACTTCGATGCGCACGCGGGAATCGAGCCGTCGCACGCCGAACAACACGGTGCCGCGTCGCGTGTAGCGCAACGCGTTCGATAGAAGATTCTGCAGGATGCGGCGCAAGAGTTGCGGGTCGCTGATCACGCGCACGTGGCTGCTGACGAAGCGCAAATCCAGATTTCTCGCCGCCGCCACGACGCTGAATTGATGTTTCAGTGGTTCGGTGATGTCGTTCAACGCAAAGCTGCTGACTTCCGGAGTGAGTTTGCCGGCATCGAGCCGCGACGCTTCAAGCAGGGAATCGAGCAAATCTTCCGCAGCTTTGAACGCGGCGTCGGCGCGCTCGGCCAGTTGCGCGCTTTCTGGATCGAGCGGTTGTTGCCGCAATGCGGAGGTAAATAGACGCGCTGCGTTCAAAGGTTGCAAAAGATCGTGCGACGCGGCTGCGAGGAAACGCGTCTTGCCGGCGTTCGCCGCTTCGGCTTCACGCTTGGCGATTTCTTGCGCCGCCAACGCTTCGCGCAATTCGCGCGTGCGCTGCGTGACGCGTTGCTCGAGATTTTCGTTCGCCTCGCGCAACGCCTGCTCGGCGCGTTTGTAATCGGTGATGTCGCTGAATGCGGTCAGATAACCGCCGCCGGGCAAAGGACCGCCGCGGGTTTCGATGACACGTCCGTCCGGACGTTCGCGCACGAACACGTGCGGCCCGCCCTCACGCAGATGATTCAGTCGATTCTGAATTTGTTGTTCGACAACACCGTCGCCCAATAATTTTCGCTCGGCGTTGTAGCGAATCAGTTCGGCGACCGGTCGGCCGACATAAACGAAGCCTTCCGGATAATCGAACAGATCGAGGTAGCGACGATTCCACGCAACGATGCACAGTTGCGCATCGACGACGCTGATGCCTTGACTCATATTCTCGAACGTGACGGCGATCAATTCGCGGCTGAATCGCAGCTCTTGCGATGTTTCGTCGAGAAGCATCGCCGCTTCCGACAAATCCAGGCCGGTGCCGCGCAGCGCACTCGTCAACATCCGACGCGCCGAGGCGGCGCCGATCGCGCCGGCGAGAAGACGTTCGGTAAATTGCAGCAGCGAGCGATCCGCCACCGCGCCGGCTTGCGCCGGCATCGAGCCGGATTCGGCGTATTCGGCGAAGGCGCGATTCGCATTCTCTTCGCCGAGAATGCGGCCGGCGAGCACGCGCAAATCGGCGACGGGAATTCGGCCGCGCCACTCGCCCGCCGAGGTGATGCGTTCGGCATCGGGATCGATGAACGTCGACGCGCGCAGGCGATCCTCCACGGTGGGGCGAAAGCGCAGCGAGAGAAAAATCAGACAGCCGACATTGGCGAGCAACGACCAGAAGGCGCCGTGCGTTATCGCGTCCCATCCATGGAGTTGAAACAGCGCGCGCGGCTCCAGCCAGGTGATGCCGAAGGGACCGTCGTGCACCCAGTCGGCTGAGAACAGACCCGCGTCGGCGAGGCTTGGCAATAAGAGTGTGTATATCCAGATCAGAAATCCGGCAAGAAGCCCCGTCGTTACGGCCACACGACTGGCCCCGCGCCAATACAATGCGCTGACGATCGCCGGTGCGAACTGCGCCAGCGCGACGAATGACAATAATCCGATCGACGCGAGATTCGCGTTCTTCGTGATCGCGCGGTAATAAAGATAAGCGACGCCGACGAGCAAAACGATGGCCACGCGGCGCGTCTTGAGCATCATGGACGACAAATCGTCCCGGCTCTCAAGGCCAAGACCACGAAGTCGCAGCATCGACGGAATGACGATGTCGTTACTGATCATGGTCGACAAGGCCACACATTCGACGATGACCATGCCGGTCGCCGCCGAGAATCCGCCGAGATACGCAAACGTGGCCAGAAACGTATGCCCGTTGCTCATCGGTAGCCAGAGCAAATACACGTCGGGGGAAATTCCGTCGCCGTGGAATTGCGTCGCGCTCACCGCCACGATGGGCAACACGAGCACGCACACGATGATGAGATAAGCGGGGAAAAGCCGCCGCGCGTGTTTGACGTCGCCCGGGTCTTCGCACTCCACGACGCCGACCTGAAATTGCCGTGGCAAACAGAACATCGCCACGTACGCGAGCACGATCTGGCTGAAAAATCCGGTCGGCAATCCTTCGGTCTGCAACTCGTGGAGCGGCGGTGCGATCGAGGTCGAGAAACCGCCGATCGCGAATGCATAGACGCCAATCGCCACAAACGCGACGAGTTTGACGACCGATTCGGTGGCGATCGCGAGCATCATGCCGTGATGGTGTTCCGTCGCATCGATACGACGCGTGCCGAAGAGGATCGCGAACATCGCCAGCAATACCGCGATGTATAACGCGCTGTCGCCGAGCAGCGGCGAATTGGCCGTGCCGCGACCGCTGAGCGCATCGATGCTCATGGCCACCGCTTTGAACTGCAACGCGAGATAGGGAATCGACGCGGTGACGGCGATGACGGTGACGAGTGCAGCAAGTCGGTGTGACCGGCCGAATCGCGACGCGATGAAATCGGCGATGGACGTAATGTTGTGCTGTTTAGCCGCCAGCGTGAGTCGGCGGAATAGTCGGCTTCCAAACGCAAACAACAAAATCGGTCCGATATAAATCGGCAAATAGGAAAGACTCGCTCCGGCCGCGCTGCCGACCGCGCCGTAGAACGTCCACGACGAACAATAGACGGCCAACGCCAGGCTATAGACCAGCGGCCGCAACCACGCGCGGTTCGGATAGAGCGGCCGGCGATCGCCGTAATACGCGACGCCGAACAAGCCGGCCACGTAAACGAGAGATACCAATAGCAAAACCCAACCGCTGATCACGCTGACTCCGACGGCATCGACGCTGATCACGATTCTAGTCGCGGATCAGCCTCGCTTGCGATATGGAGGCGAAAAAGCTTGACCGGCGCCCGATCCTGCCTCAAAGCTTCGTGCGTGCACATGTTGACCAACGAACAATTCGTACCGCGATCGGAGCCGCCTGCGCTTCCCGACGGTGAAATTCACGTGTGGTTCTTTCCGCAATGGCCGCATCCGCGCGATAGCGCTAAGTCGCCGATCGTGCGTGAATGGCTCGCGCACTATCTCAACACGGTTGTCGCGAACGTGCATGTGGGCGTTGGACCGAACGGCAAGCCGGGCCTTCGCGACGGCAAGATTCATTTCAATCTTTCCCACAGCGGTAACGCGATGTTATTGGCCATCCGCCGCGACGGCGAGGTCGGTGTCGATCTGGAATTCTCGCGACGGCCGCGTCAAGTCGTCGAATTGGCCAAGCGTTGGTTCGATCCGGCCGAAGCCGCTGCGTTGCACGCATTACCCCAATCGTTGCGTCAACGTGCGTTCTTGAATTTATGGACGTGCAAAGAGGCGGTGCTGAAAGCCGACGGCCGCGGCATTGCGAGCGGATTGCATCGCGTCGTGTTTTCGCTCACCGATGACGGCGAAATAGCCGGGATTCTTGACCGGTCATGGAATGTGGTTCGGATGGACCCGGCGCCCGGCCATCCCGGCGCCGTTGCTTGGCAAGGCCCCGACGTGCCAGTAAGGGCATTCGTTTACACCGCTAAGTGACTTGGCCCATTGATACGCGGACGCAATCGGGCTAACGTCGAGGGTCGTTGTTTGCTATCTGTGTCGGGATGTTAAAACTGCTGCGCAATCTGGTGCTTGCAGCGATCTTGCTCGCGGGCGCTTTAAAGCTACTGGCCTGGTATGCGGTCGGGAACGACGCTGACCGCGTGACGGCCGCGCTTGCGCCGTATGCGCAGGTGAAATACGACGGCCTATCCGCCGGGCTCGACGGCAGCGTGACGGTGGACAAAGTCACGCTCGTGCAACCGACCTCGCACACGACCTATCGCGCCGACTCGTTGACTATCGGCACACCGGGATTGTTCTGGCTACTCAAGCACAGCCTCCTTCACGAGACGGATTTGCCGCCGACACTTTCGTTGAATGCAACGGGCGTCAAGTTGCCACCGCTTCCTTGGCTCGATCCTCAGTTTCTCGATCCGGTAACCGGCGCGTTGTTCGCCTCCGCCGGCTGTGGCGCGACATTTACCGCCGAGGATTATCGTCGCATGGGTGCGCCAGCGGCCGCGACGAACTTGCATTCCGAATACCACTACCAACCCGACACGCATGCGCTCGATCTCAAGACGACACTGTCGACGCCAGGCTATTCGACGATTACCGTGCGCGGCGATTTGCATTCGTTCGACCTGGCAGCATTATCCAACGCGCAGACATGGGACAAAATGCGCGCCGGCCAACTCGCCGTGGATTTCGCCGACGACGGATTTCTGAATCGACGTAACCAGTTTTGCGCGCAACGCCTCGGCGTGCCGGCGAGCGAATTCGTCGCACGTCACATCACCGCTGTCGAAACATTGCTGGGCGAACACCGCGCTCAGCCCAGCGCCGAGCTCGTCGCGGTCTATCGGAATTTGGTCGAGCACGGCGGACAAGCCACGGTAATGAGCTTGCCGCGCGGCACGTTTTCGCTAAATCACTGGCAAGGCAATTCGCCGGACGATCTATTGCGCCAGCTCAATATCACCGCGCGTTATCGCGACACGCCGGCTGTCATGTTCCGGCTGACGTTCACACCGGGACCCGACGCCGACGAGGTGCCAACCGTGGGTGCCGAATCAATGGCCGGAACGGGCGCGGTAATAACGACACCGACTGCGACCGATCATTCTGCCGCCGGAAAGTCGCCGGCGCTTTCTGCCGGCGCCGATCCGAAAATAAGTAGCCCTTCGCAACCGACAGCGATTGCGCCGGCGCCGCAAGTCGTCAAAGCGTCGCCGCCCAAATCGACGCGCGACAACGGCAAGTTGCATGATCTCGATCAAGCCGAAGCCAAACTCATCTCCAAGCAGGCGCCGATCAAATCGCCGCTTCCCGAACCCGACAAATCGACCGAGCCCGTCAAAGGGTCGCAGACGGACACACCCTACGCGTCGGGCCCCGCGCCACCGCCGAATTCCACGCTTGCGTTGGTGTGGAAGCCCACCATCGAACGTCTGCCACCACCGACGCCGCCGAAAACGGATTTCGATGTCATCGATTACGGAACGCTGCAGAATCTATCGGGACGACGCGTTCGCCTGATTACCGACGGCGACAAACGGATCGAGGGTTACGTGATGGAGGCCGATGCCGGTTCCGTGCGTTTACGCGTAGGTCGCAGCGACGGCGATGCGCAGTTCGATGTTCCCAAAAAACGCATCCGCGAAGTTCAGCTCCTGCACCGCTCACCGCCTGCGTAATGCGAGTCGACGGATGCGACGTTTCCCGCCGCTGCCTCGTCCTTAGTGCAATGAATGGTGGACTGGAACCGACCGCCGGCTTCGACCAACAGGTCGAAGCAATGATCCTGGCGCGCGCGCAACGCGGCGACATGGAAGCATTCGCGGCGGTGTATCGGCAATTCGGTCGCGCCTGTTTCCACTTGGCGTTGCGGATACTCGGGCAACGCCAGCTCGCCGAAGATCTGGTGCAAGAGGTGTTTTTGAAAATGATGGATACCATCCGCAGCTATCGCGGCGATGCACCGTTCGGCGCCTGGCTCAAGCGCATGTCGGTGAACGCCTGCATCGACCAGCTGCGCCGCCAGCGACACGATCCGATCGATGACATCGAAACCCTGTTCGCGCAAACGGCTGGCGCGGATGCCGGTGCGGCCAATCGCGTCGACGCGTGGTCGCTCCTGGCGCGCCTATCGCCGCGCGCGCGGGCCATCGTCACGCTGCACGAGCTGGAAGGTTATACGCACACCGAACTGGCGCAGATGTTCGGACAAACAGAAAGCTATTCGAAATCCATTCTCGCGCGCGCGCTGAAGCGTCTGCATACGCTGGTCGCGCCGCCGCCGCCACCCCATCCGGTAACCGCATGCAAGACGAACTGAATTTCCGAGACATCGCCGAAAACCTGCCCGCGTCGCCGTCCTTTCTGGCAGGCGGCGATCTATGGCCGCGCATCGAAGCGGCGCATCTAGCGCGCCGACGGACCCGGCGCATCCGACGTTTCGCCGCAAGCGGCACCGCGATTGCGCTTTTGATTGCGGTAGCGTTCTTTGGATGGCAATCGCCGCGCGAAGCGCCGGCCGTCGATTGGCAAGCGCGCGCTCAGGCGCTGGAAATTCAATTGAACCAGATGAACGCGGCATCGCAAGTGAGCCTGCCGCTCAGTTCGGATACCGAAGTGGAACTCGCCCGCGTCGACCGTACCTTGCAGGCGGCCTACGATCGCGGCGCGCGCAAAAATGAACTTTTACCCTTGTGGAAACAGCGCAGTGAGTTGTTGAGTGTGCTGCTCGCCGTCCGCCAACAGCAACTGGCATTGACACGCATTTGATTTGAGGTGACTTATGACCATACGAATTTCTTCTCTGCTTGCCGCTATTTTGAGCGCCAGCGCATTCGCAGCGGATGCGGGTAGCGCCTCGTCGCAGACATCGACCAGCCTCGCTGAACAACGGCTGCGGCAAGATATGCAATTGATGCTGTCGAGCATGTCTGCCAGCGGAGTACTCGGCGATCATCCGGATCAGGTGCAGATGAGCGTGCAAGAACCCAGTCGCCGCATCACCGATCTCGGTGTGCTGGTCGATTCCACCAATGCGGATCGCGCGCACGACGGCCTTCGAATCCTCGGCACGACACCGGGCGGCTCGGCCGAACACGGCGGATTGCGTCCCGGCGACGTGATCGTATCGGTCAACGGAACATCGTTGCGCGGTCTCGGTGCGGACGCCGACGGCCGCGCGTTGGCGGCGACGACATTGCGGTCATCGGTCAGTGAAGCGTCGGAAGCATCGAATCTGCATTTGGATGTGCTGAGAAACGGTGACTTGATGGCAATGAACGTTCCCGTGCAAAGTGTGTTTCTACCGGCGATGCGCGTGGAACTGGGCACAGCGGCGGCGACGGCGGAATCACCACGCGGCGTGTCGTCGGGCGGTGGTTGCGGCCGTATCAGCACGTTCGATGTCGCACCGCGTAGCGAAAGGATTTATCACGCGACGGTCTTGCTACTCGATGGGAAAACGCCGGGACCGACCGGCCAGGAAAACTATCGCGTCGACGCCGGCCAACACAAACTGCTGGTCGCGGAAGATATTCCGCTTCGGCAAATCGGTAACGGCGCCATCGGGTCGCTGCGCTCCCGGCAGGACACCAACAAAGAGCTCATCGTCGATGTGAAGCCGGGAACAACGGCAATGATCGGCGCAAAATTCCACGATGATAAAGCGACCAAATTCGCGCACGGCGAATATTGGGATCCGGTGGTCTGGCGCGAAGCTTCCGAAAATTGTCCTTGATCCGCGACGGCGGTATTGGAGAAGGCGATTGTGAGAACCCAATCGCCGAACCAGTGATTCGCGATGCAGTATCCTTCGCGGCATGCTCGGTTGGACCACGCTTCATAAAGTAATTTTTATACTTCTGTGCACGTCGTCGTGCACGCTCGTCGTTGCCGATCCGCTCGTCACAGACGACTACCGACGCTCGCTGCAAAACGGTGTCGACAACGGCGCGTACGATCAAATCGCCGTCGGCTGGATCGATGGCGATGAGCGCACGACTTGGTTTCTGGGAAAATCGGAGAAGCCCGCGCTCGACACGCGCTTTGAAATCGGCGCGATCACCGAAGTTTTCACCGGGCTGTTGTTCGCCCAGTCGGCGTACGAAAGAAAAGTCCGGTTGCAGTCGACGCTGAGAGAGGCGATGCCGAACTTCGCTTTTGCAGATGCGCGCGTCGGATCGATCATGCTCGCGGCATTGGCAACGCATCGATCCGGCCTTCCGTCGATTCCGCCAAACTTGTTCCCGGCGGATATCGACGACCCTTACGCCAGCTACTCTGACGCAGACCTCGCCGCGTTTCTCGCCAACTATCGAGAGCCGGCTGGCGACAACGCAATGGTTTATTCGCCGCTCAATAGCGGCGTGCTCGGCGTTGTGATGGCGCAAATGGCCGACGCTTCGCTGTCGACAGTTCTGCACGATAGAATTTTCGTTCCGCTGGCGATGACGCGCACGGGTTTTGACGACAACGCGTTGATCGATGGGCACGCGCGTGGTCAAACGGCTCCGCATTGGCACTTCGGCGCAGTCGCGAGTGCAGCGGGATTGCGATCGTCTGTCGGCGACTTGCTAGATTTTCTTCAGGCCAATCTACGGCCGCCGTCGACGACACTGCGTCCGGCGCTTTTGTTGGCTCGACAACCGCAAGGCGATGCTAAGCCCGCGATGGGCCTCGGCTGGAACATCGTCGATATAAACGCGGGTGATGGCGAAACATGGCCGCTCGTCTGGCGCGCGAGCACCACCGCGGGATTTTCAGCCTTCGTGGCGTTCAGGACGGACCGCCAACAAGCGCTCGTGTTGCTGGGAAACACCGATGCGGATTTGAGTCAGATTGGTCTCGCCTGGATTCAAGGCCGCGAATCTCCCGCAGCTCCGTTGCCGCGCACCACAATGAGTTCTGCTGTCGATCCCGCGCCCTATGCCGGCCTCTACAAGATGCGCAGTCTCGGCACAGAGCTTATCGTTCGAGCGAGTGGTCAGCGTCTAAGCGTGCAGTGGCGAGGCAGCCCGGCGATTGCATTGCAGCCGGTTGCCGAGGATGTTTTTTCGGCCACGCAAGGCGACGCGATGATGCTGTCGTTCCAACGCGAGCTCGGCAAAGTAACGAATGTCGTTGTCGATCACGGCGGCATGAATCTTCTCGCCGAACGATTAGCCATTCAAGCGCCGCATCTTGAGCGAAAAGTAATGTCAGTGTCGCAACCGCGGTTGGCGGAGTTTGCCGGCGACTTTCGCCTCGACGCATCGACGTTAGCCCGCGTGACCGTCGATGGCGGTGGTCTGGATTTGCAGTTGACGGGCCGCGCGCCCATTCCGCTGGCGGCTTTCACGGTCGATAGGTTCACGGACATCGATAATTCATGTGAGGTGACATTCCGGCGCGATGCGTCGGGCTTGGTCAACACCGCCGTGATCAGTTTTGCCGGCATTGACCGAATCGCTTCGCGACAAACGTGGCGAGTGCCTGCGACGAAAGCGAAGTAGCACAGACGATCGCGTTCGGCTTATTCTTGTCGCATGACGGCACTCAGCGTCAACGTCAACAAAATCGCCGTTTTGCGCAATTCGCGTGGTGGCGACGAGCCCGATGTCGTCAAGGCAGCTAAAACGTGTATAGCGGCCGGCGCTGCGGGGATCACGGTGCATCCCCGGCCCGACCAGCGCCACATCCGTCCGGACGATGTGCGAGCTCTATCAGCGCTTTGCGTCGGCGGAATCGAATTCAATATTGAAGGAAACGTTTTTGCGCCAGCTCGCAACGAGTATCCGGGATTGCTGGCGTTAGTTGAGGAAACGCACCCGGCGCAATGCACGCTCGTGCCCGATACGGACGGCCAATTGACCTCCGATCATGGCTTCGATTTACGCGCAGATTTTGCGCGGCTAAAACTTTGGGTGACGAAAATAAAATCGCATGGGTGCCGAGTGAGTTTGTTTGTCGATGCCGGTTGTCGCGATCTTGAGCTCGCAGCGGATACCGGTGCGGACCGGGTGGAAATTTATACGGGCCCTTACGCGCAAGCGTTCGCGCGAGGGAACTATGCACAAGCGCTCGATGATTGCGTTGAAACGGCGGAGCGTGCTGCCGGCGTCGGCCTAGGCGTAAACGCCGGGCACGATTTGAATCAAGCAAACCTCGGCGTATTTAAAGCAGCCATTCCATTTTTAGCGGAAGTCTCGATCGGTCACGCGCTCATCGGCGAATCCCTTTATGCCGGCATGACAGCAACCGTGAAGGCTTACCTAAAAATACTCCACCAATAATTTTTGCACCAATAAAAATGCCGCGATCGACGCGGCATTTTTTAGTTAGAGTGTAGGCAATTTTCAATCGCCTTGCGGGGCTACGAATCCGATTTTGATCATTCCGGCATTCTTCGCGTCGGCCATCACAGTGGCGATGAGCTGATACTTTGCGGTGCGATCCGGTTTGATGTTCAGTTCCGGCTGATTTTCCGCGCGCGGATCTTTTTTGGCGATGACGATCAACTGCGCTTGCAACGCTTCTTCGGAAATCGGCTGATCGTTCCAATAAATCTGTCCGCTCGATTTCACCGCGAGATTGATCGGATCCGGCGGCGGTGGTGGCGGTACCGGCGGCGGTGGCGAGGGCTGCGGCAAATCGATTTTAATCTTGTGCGACAACATCGGCACCGTGATCATGAAGATGATCAGCAGAACGAGCATGACGTCGACAAGCGGCGTCACGTTGATATCCGCCATCGGTCCGCTGCCGCCACCTGTACTGAATGCCATGATCTAAACCTCTGAACGGTCGAGCGTCCGCGACGCTTATTTCTTATCGGTGCCGTGCGCCTGCGTGATGAAGCCGAGCTTCACCATGCCGGCGTTCTTAGCGTCGCCCATGATCGTTGAAATCACCTGATACTCGGTGCCTTTATCGGCGCGAATCTGAAGTTCAGGCTGTGGCGTACGTTGTGCGGCGACGCGCAGCTGGGCTTGCATCGTCGCTTCGGTAATCGGCTCATCATTCCAGTACAGCTCGCCCGTTTCTTTGATCGTCAGCGTGATGGGCTGGTTCGGCACTTCATCGGGCGGACGATCAAGACTCGCAATCGGCAGTTCGATTTTGATCTTGTGCGCTGCCAACGGTGCCGTAATCATGAAGATGATCAATAGCACCAACATCACGTCCACGAGTGGCGTGACGTTGATTTCCGCCATCACGCCGCCGCTGTTGTTGGAACTAAACGCCATTTGCTTACTTCCTCGGTGTACCGACGGTGGTCGTCTTCGGTGCAACCAATGTAGCGGCGGCGCCCGTATCGACACGTGATCCCGTCGCGAAGAAGTCGTGCAAATCATGCGCGAATTCGTCGAACTGCGCGTTGGTCACGCGATTGGCACGAATAAAGATGTTGTAAGCGAGCACGGCCGGAATAGCGACGCCGAGACCGAGTGCCGTCATGATCAACGCTTCACCGACGGGACCGGCGACCGTTTCAATACCAGCGTTGCCGGAAGCGCCAATGCGAATCAGGGCGTGATAAATGCCCCACACCGTACCGAGCAGACCGACGAACGGCGCCGTGGAACCGGTGGTGGCGAGCCAGGTCAGGCCGCCTTCGAGACGGGCACTTTCACGCGCAACACCCTGACGCAGCGCGCGATCGATGAACTCCGAACGATTGAGCGCCTCGACGAGACGACTGCCTTCATGGCGCTGATGGTGAGCGGCAGCCGACGCGCATTCGAGAGCGATCTTGGAGAAGGGCTCCCATTTCGGCTGATCTTCCATGTAGCGAACCGCGTCTTGTGCCGACGTGGTATCCCAAAACACGTGGCGGACTTTGTCCGCGCGCGTCTTGATCGCAATCGTGCGCCAAGCGTTGATGACGATGAACAGCCATGAACCCACCGACATGATCGCGAGTACGAGGAACACCACCCAGCCCAGTGCATCGAAGTTCTGGATAAGGTGATCGAAGCCCATTTGCGTTAGGGCAGCGGCATCGCCGTGACCGGCCGATGGCATGGCGGAGCCCGCAGGCGCCGTCGTCACCGCGGTCGCATCCGCAGGCGGCGGGCTTGCTTGAGTCTGAGCTGCATCTTGTTGCATAACGCTACCCTTAAGTTGGTGGTCTAGTGTGTCATTAGTCTCGGCGATTCGCTACCGCCGGACCTCAAAGCTCATTCAAGTTAAAGTCGAACGGAACCAGTGCAAAACCTTCGTACGGCTGACCGTTGCGTTTACCGGGATTGAACGTCCACGTCTTCGCCGCGGCGATGGCAGCCTGATCCAGTTCGCGGAAACCACTGGACTTTTCCACCGTCACTTCTTTCGGCGAACCGTCGACCGCAATCAACACACGCAGAATGACTTTTCCGATGTGATGCTCGCGGATAGCCTGCGGCGGATATTTCGGCGGACGGAATTTACGATAGCTGACGTTTTCGCTCGGAGCGATGTCCTGCGGCGGCGGCGGCGGAGCCGGCGGCGCGGGCGGTGTCGGAATAGACATTGGCGTCGGCTCTGCGACGACGACCGGCGCTGGCGGCGGCGGCGGCGCAACCGGCGGCGGCTTGATGACCTGCTTGATCACCGGCGGCGGTTTTTTAGGCGGCTCCGGCGGCGGCGGCGGCGGCGGTGGTGGTGGCGGCGGGGGTTCGATGAACTCCACGCGCACCGTGTTGTCTTTTGCCTTGTCTTGCAAACTCGGCGGCGAAACCGGTGAGATGAGCATCAAGAACGCGAACGCATGCAACGCGAACGTCGCAGCCAAACCGAGCGTGCGTCGCCAGTTGAACTTGTCGGCTGGTGCTTCGTAAGCGTTTAACGCCATCAGTCTAAACCAGTATCAGTTATCGGTTGCGTAATCTTCAGCGACGCCGGCCGGGCCGGCGGCACGTATGCTCGCACGCTAAATCGTTCGACGGGAGGCGCGGTAAATTACACCAGCGCCTACGCTTTGTATAGATAGTCGACAACGACCTCGCAACACGTCCTTATTTCTTTTTCGTATCTAATTTTCGAAGCTGGTCGGCAGCCTCGCTGCTGCTGTCGGGATCTGATTGCGCTTTTTGCAACGCCGCTTTCGCACCGGCGGTGTCCTTCAGTGCGATATCAAGTTTGCCGAGAAGTAGATAGGCCTTGCCCGTGTGCGTGACGCCGCGCGAGATGGCTTTTTCGGCCAACGCTTTGGCTTCCGGCCACTTTTGCTGGGCACCGACGATTTGCGCGCGCGTGTAGTCGATGTCGCCGTTGGACGCCAATGGCGAGGCCTTTCCATAAGCGGCCAGCGCTTTATCCTGGTCTTGCGCAACCATGTACAGATCGCCCTGCAATTTGTAATTGTCGGCCGTGGGCTTGACGATGTTTTTTGTAATACCTTCTTGTAGAAGTTCCGCGCCTTTTGCGGCCACGCTCGGGTTGTCGCCCGTCTGACCGATGTTAGCGTAGAAGCGTGCGGCCGACGTGTAGTCGCTTTCGTCGGTGATTAAGCCGTCTTTGTGTTCGCGATCCAACAGCGCCACCGCTTTATCGTCCTGATTGTTTTGCACGTAAATCACGATCGCGTTGTGCACAAGCTGTTTGTTCTTTGGGTCTTTTTGCAACTCGTCGTCGATGACTGTGCTGGCCTCGCCCGTCTGGCCGCTTTCTGCGAGGCTCGCCATCAAAATACTATTCCAGGAATCTTTCGGTTCCTTTGTCATCGACTGCGCTTTTTTGATCGCCGCGACCGCTTCCGGGAATTTCTGTAAGCGGTAGTAAGCATTGCCTTCGAGCGCGTAGGAATCAGGCGTCTCGCGTTTGCCCTGCTCGCGCCAAATTTTTATCTGGTCGAGCGCGGCTTGGTATTGCTCTGACGCCACGTAGGCATTGCCCAGGTTGTACATCGAATCGAAATACGCGTCGTTATTGACCGAGTTGAGTTCGAGCAACTGCTTATACGTTGCGATCGCGCCCGGATAGTCGGCGGCGTTGAATTTCAGATTGGCAAGGCCTTCAAGCGCGATGCCTTTCGCATATTTGCTTTTCGATGAATCCGCCACTTTTTGCAACAGGTCTTGCGCTTTCGCATCGTCACCGGCGTTGAGCGCATCGAGCCCTTCTTGCAAACTTTTCTGGTCGCCCGCGTTGGTTAGATCGCTTTTTGGCGCGGAGCGCGTGGCATTCGGATAACGCGTTTCTTCTTTTTTCGGCGTCGCCGACATCGCCACGCAACTCACCACAAGAAGGAGTATGGCGAGCGTGTAGTTGACTGGTTTTAAGAAAGAAGCGATTCGTCCTGTTGTCATCGTAAATCTCCCAAAATTCTTTTGCTCGCACGGATATTGCAGACGAGGTTAACTGCGCAACGTCATAACCTCAAGCTGCTTTCGCACATAATGCGTGCGACGCCTACTCGCTATTCAAAATGCGAAACGCTTCCATAACACCACAGTGACACGAAGCGAACAAGCAACACCGACTTACACGTCCAGATTGGCAACTTGCAGCGCGTTTTGTTCGATGAATTCGCGTCGCGGTTCCACGATATCGCCCATGAGCGTCGAGAAAATCTGATCGGCCGCGACCGCATCTTCGACACTGACCTGAAGCAGACGTCGTGTCTCCGGATTGACCGTGGTATCCCACAGCTGTTCCGGATTCATTTCGCCGAGGCCTTTGAATCGCTGCACCGTCCGGCCTTTCTTCGCCTGGTCGAGCAACCATTCGTCCACCTGTCGAAACGTCTTGATAGGCGATGACGAATTTTCGCGTCTGATCGTCGCGCCATTTTGCACGAGTCCATCCAATTGCCTCGAAATGTCGAGAACCGGTTTGAATTCCGTACTGGCGAAGAACGTGGCCGGCAATGTTTGCACCGTACGCATCCCGTGATGCTCGCGCTCGATGACGAGCGCAGCGGGTTGCTCCGCGGTCGCCGGTCGAACCCGCACTACGTAAGCGGGTTTACCTAAACCCTGCGAATTCACTTTCGACGCCAAACGACTTGACCACGCATCGACGATCGCAATCTGCTGCCACTGCTCCGGCAACGGCGGCGAGATCTCCAACATGGCATTCAAGACCGCGTTGTCGCAGCGCTGTCCAAGGCGACCGATCTGCGCGAGCGCCGTGTGATAGTCGAGCAGTAATTTTTCGAGCGCCGGACCCGATAGCGGTGGTGCGTCCGCCGAATACGTCAGTTCGGCGCCGTCGACGGCATTCGAGATGAGATAAGCATTCAAGGCCGCTTCGTCCTTGAGATACAACTCCTGCTTGCCCTGCTTCAATTTATACAACGGCGGCATGCCGATATAGATATAACCGCGCTCGATAAGCTCGGGCATTTGTCGGTAGAAAAACGTCAACAGCAATGTCCGAATGTGCGAACCGTCGACGTCGGCGTCGGTCATGATGATGATGCGGTGATAACGCAACTTGTCGACGTTGAATTCTTCTTTGCCGATCCCGCAGCCGAGTGCAGTGATCAGTGTCCCGACTTCCGCAGAAGACAACATTTTATCAAAACGCGCTTTTTCCACATTTAAAATTTTACCCTTCAGCGGCAGTACGGCTTGATAGCGACGGTTGCGGCCTTGTTTGGCCGATCCGCCGGCGGAGTCTCCTTCGACAATGAAAAGTTCGGAGAGCGCAGGATCTTTTTCCTGGCAATCGGCTAGCTTGCCGGGCAGACCTGCGATATCCAGCGCCCCTTTGCGTCGCGTCATCTCGCGGGCCTTGCGGGCAGCTTCGCGCGCGCGCGCGGCATCGACGACTTTCGCGGCGATTTGTCGCGCCTCGACCGGATTTTCGAGCAAAAATTCTTCGAGGCGCGCGTTGATGACGGACTCGACGGCGCCCTTCACCTCGGACGAAACGAGTTTGTCTTTGGTCTGCGAGGAAAATTTCGGATCCGACATTTTCACCGACAGAACGGCGATCAGACCTTCGCGCATGTCGTCGCCCAACAGAGCAACTTTCGCGGATTTCAACAGATTGCTGTTTTCGATGTAGCTACCAAGTGTGCGCGTCAGTGCGCCGCGAAAACCCGTGATATGCGTGCCCCCGTCTTTTTGCGGAATGTTGTTAGTGAAGCAGAAAACCGTCTCCTGGTACGAATCGGTCCATTGCATCGCCACGTCGACACGGATATTGTCCTGCGACGAGCCGAGTGAGATAACTGTTTGATGTAGCGGCATTTTTAGCTGAGCCAGATGCTCTACAAAAGACTTTATCCCGCCTTCGTATTGAAAAACATCGCTCTTCCCGACCCGCTCATCGCTCAGTTCAATTTTTACGCCCGAATTCAGAAATGACAGTTCCCGCAATCGTTTGGCGAGAATGTCGTAATGAAATTCGATGTTCGTAAAAACTTCCGCACTGGGTCGAAAGCGTACTGTCGTGCCGCGTCGTGATGACGTTTCAAGTCGACGCAGTGGGTACAGCGGCTCACCCAGGTGATATTCCTGTTCGTATTGGTAACCGTCGCGGTCGATCGTGAGCCACAGATGATCCGACAACGCATTCACGACAGAAACGCCGACGCCGTGAAGTCCTCCAGAAACCTTGTAGGAGTTGTCATCGAACTTGCCACCCGCGTGCAGCACCGTCATAACGACTTCGGCGGTTGAACGCCCCTCTTCGTGCATATCGACGGGAATGCCGCGTCCGTTGTCGACGACGCTGACCGAGCTATCGCTGTGAATCGTAACGATGACGTGATCGCAATAACCTGCGAGCGCTTCGTCGATGGAGTTATCGACGACCTCGAACACCATGTGATGTAGCCCGGTGCCGTCGTCCGTATCGCCGATGTACATTCCGGGCCGCTTGCGAACGGCTTCCAACCCTTTTAGAACTTTGATCTTACTGGCGTCGTATTGCTCTGGCGTGGACTTTTCGTCGGTCATTAATTTTCTCGTGTAAAACGCTCCCGCAAGGCGGGAGACGCAAGCGGTCGATTATATCAATCCGTCACTTTGCCATGTTCCACATGGAACATTCGCGGCGTGTTCGTTGAGAACGTGAAATTCCTCGGCTCGTCGATTCCAGTCATGAGAACTTGAGCGGCCGTTTCGTGAAGCATGTTCATCGCGATTGTCTGATGTTGACTGTCTAGTTCGGACGCAAAATCGTCGAGCGCGATCACGGGCCATTCGCCCTTTGACTTTGCGTATACAGCGGCTTGCGCCAGCACGCACGCTAGAGCGCAGAGTTTTTCTTGTCCTCGAGATAACTCTTCTTTGGTTGGCGCTTTCTCAAATCGAATACCCCAGTCGGCTCGATGCGGGCCGCGGGTACTGTGCCCGCGGTACTTGTCCCGTTCTCTGGACTCGCGTAATGCCTCTTTCAGCGGCTGTGCTTCGGGCCAGCCTCGTTTAAGCACAAGCTCAACGTTGCCCAACTCGGGTAAAAAGATGGAGAGAATTTTAGACAATTCAATGGCATATTCGCCAAAAATGGTTGTTCTCAACGCCGTTAGAGGATTCGCGACTCGTTCAAATTCCGAGTCCCATACGTCAAGCTCCAAATCCGGGCTGCTTTGTCGGAGCAGTTCGTTGCGCTGGCGAAGTACGCGTCTAAAATCACGCGCTACGGCGGAGTACGACGGTTCCACGTGGAACAAAATCCAATCGAGCAGTCGTCGCCTTTCCGCGCTGCCACCTGAAATCAGGTGATGGCTCCCCGGCTCGAAACAAACAAGCGCAAATTCAGACAGCGCTGCGGCGAGATAGGCGACCTTGTCACCGTTGACTCGCGCATCCCAGCCGTCCTTTCCAAGACGCATTCCCACCTTCACAATTCCCGACGGGCGTTGGATGTCGGCGTTGACCGTCAAAGGGCCACCGTCTCGCCTTGAGACCAGTCCATTTTGGGAGGTTCGAAAGCTGGCGCCATAACTCAATAGGTAGGCGCCTTCGACGATGCTGGTCTTACCAGCGCCGTTCGGCCCGATAAAACAGTTGATGCCATCCGCGAGCGTGACGTCCAGCTCTGAAATATTGCGGATATCCGATAACCGCAAGCGCTTAATACGCATGCGGCACCACTCGATTCGGTAGCGTGAAAAGCCGACTCGTCAGAGACGCAGCGGCATGATCACGTGCCGCGAATTTTCGCTTCCAGGTGTTTTCAGGAGACAACTGGAGTTGGCGTCACGAAGGCAGATGAGAATCTCTTCCCCTTGCAAGGCATTGATGGCATCGAGCAAATAATTGACGTTGAAACCGACACTCAACTCCGTTGGACCGGACTTGGCTTCGAGTTCCTCAACCGCCTCCTCTTGCTCCGGATTGTGGGCGACGATGCGAAGCTTGTTTTGGCTGACTTCCAACTTTACGCCGCGGTACTTCTCGTTGGAAAGAATAGCGGCGCGCTGCAGTGCCCCGCGCAGCGCTTCGCGCTCGATCCGCACTTCTTTATCCGCTCCGATCGGGATAACAGCTTCATAGTCCGGAAACCGCCCATCGATCAGTTTCGACGTGAAAACGACCTCGTTGCGGCGCACGCGCAAATGATTCTTGCCGAATTCGAGCTCGACATTTCCATCGCCTGATTCAAACAAACCCTGCAGTTCAAGCACGCCCTTTCGAGGAATAATGATTTGGCGCTGCGTCGTACCGCCCACTGACAGTTCCGCTTCGCCCAACGCGAGACGATGGCCGTCGGTCGCCACGCACCGCAATGCGCGTTCGCGCAGATCCAGAAGAAGTCCATTGAGGTAATAACGCACGTCCTGGTTCGCCATCGCGAACGAGGTGCGGTCCATCAACTCTTTCAGCGACGCTTCTGGAAGATTGACCTTCTCGATCAACTCGATGTTGTCGATGACCGGAAATTCGCTGGCCGGCAAGGTCGCTAACGTGAAGCGGCTGCGGCCCGAACTGACCGTAGCGCGATCCCCGCTGAGTTTGAACTGGATCTTGCTGCCATCGGGCAAAGCCCTGCAAATATCAAATAACTTCCGCGCGGGGACTGTGACCTCTCCTGCCTGCGCCCCCGTGGCTTCCACGCTGGCCGACATTTCGACTTCCAGATCCGTGCCGATGAACGTCACGCGGTCCGTTGTCGACGCGACCAACAAATTCGACAAAACCGGCAACGTCTGGCGTCTCTCGACGACCCCGATGACTTGTTGCAGTGGCTTGAGTAGAACTTCACGTTGAATGCCAAATTGCATGGGCTATTCCATTGTTCGGTTTAATTATATTGATAAGAGCTGTAGTAGTAGGCCCTGTTGATAAATGAAAAATAGGCGAATTTTTATTATATATCAATCACTTATATAATCATCAATCTGGCTTGAATAGGGTCCGTATACTTGTGTGCGAATTGTGGATAACTGGCCGACCCATATTCTTGCACAACTTATCCACACCCTACCCGGTCAACTCGCGCAAAAGTTTTTCCCAGTCCTGTCGCAGCTTGCCGTCGATCAAACTGAGATCGCGGATGGTTCGGCATGCGTGCAAGACTGTCGTGTGATCCCGTCCCCCGAACGCCTTGCCGATTTCCGGCAGGCTGTGCTCCGTTAGCTCTTTCGACAACGCCATAGCGATCTGACGCGGCCGCGCCAAAGACCGACTGCGGTTCATCGACAACAGGTCCGACAAGCGCAACTGGTAATAGTCTGCCACTGTTTTCTGGATATTCGATACGGTAATCGATTGGCTGTGCACCGTCAGCAAATCGCGCAGCGTCTCCTGCGCGAAATCTTCCGTGATCGGAAGCCCCATAAAGTTCGCCCGCGCAGCGAGCGTATTCAGCGCACCCTCTAAATCGCGAACGTTGGAGCGCATGCGTTTGGCGATGACGAAGGCGACGCTCTCCGGCACATCGAGCCCGCGCGCTGCAGATTTACTCAACAGAATCGCCGCACGCGTCTCGAAATCTGGTGGCTCGATCGCGACCGACAAACCCCAGCCGAGCCGTGATTTCAAACGTGGTTCAAGATTGTCGACTTCCTTCGGATATCGGTCGCACGTCAGAATGATTTGCTGCTTTCCGTCGAACAGCGCATTGAACGTGTGGAAAAATTCCTCCTGCGTCGTGTTCTTTCCGGCGAAGAATTGGATATCGTCGATCAACAGCGCGTCGACATCGCGGAAGCGCCGTTTGAAGTCATCCATCTTTTTCGTGCGCAACGAGTCGATCATCGCGCTGACGAATTGTTCGGAGCGCAAGTACATCACCTTTGTCGCGGCGTTGTTGGCGCGAATCAGGTTTCCCGCCGCGTGCATCAGATGTGTTTTTCCGAGTCCTGTTCCGCCGTACAACAACAGCGGGTTGTATGCGCGGCCCGGATTATTGGCGACCTGAATCGCCGAGGCTTTCGCCAATTGGTTCGATTTGCCTTCGACAAACGAATCGAAGGTGTAGTGAGGATCGAGATTGTGATCGAAATCGGCGGCATCCGAAGAAACCTGGACCCGGCCCGTTGATTTTTCGATTCGACGACTCGCCAGCGCACCCACCTCCAATCGAACCTCCATCGGGCCGCCGTGCAAATGATTCACGACCTTCCCGATCCGCGGGAGAAATTCGGCTTTGACGAAATCGAGCGTGTACTCATTCGGAGCGAGCAGACGCAAACCGTCCGCGTCCTGACTGGCCTGCAACGGCATCAGATAGGTGTGCATATCTTCGGCGCTCAGTTCGCTTTCCAGACGCTCGAGACTGCGTCGCCACAAATCGCTCATCGCGTTTCGATCCTGTACTCATGACACGGCGGGGCAGGCAGTCTATCCTTCCGCGACGAAGCGCGCCAAGCTAATCGGCGTTGACACAAAAGCGCTGTTTACCGCATAATTCCGAGTCTTTTACCGCCTTTGAGCGCTTGTCATGAAACGCACCTTTCAGCCCGGAAATCTCAAACACGCACGTACGCATGGTTTCCGTGCTCGCATGAAAACCCGCGGTGGCCGGGCAGTGCTCAATGCACGCCGCGCCAAGGGTCGTAAGCGTCTTATCCCTTAATCGCTTACCTGCGATGGCGGCGTTCAGTCTGCCACGCAGCGCGCGATTGCTGACTCGCCGCGATTTCGCCAGCCTGCGTGAGCAGAGCCAGCGGTTCAGCACACGCACCTTCGTCGCCGAATATCGACAGTCCGCGCAGGGCTGCGCGCGATTGGGCGTCGCTATCTCGCGGCGCGTGTCCAAACGGGCCGTCGAAAGAAATCGAATCCGCAGAACGATTCGCGAAAGTTTTCGCATGCATCGCGCCGAACTTCCGCATCTGGACATTTTGCTGATCGCACGCTCATTGTCGGCGCAGCAAAACAATCCTAATTTGCGCGCCGATCTCGAGGGAATTTGGCGCAAGCTCAGTGCATCTCATGCAACCACGGCATTGAACGAATAGCGCCAGACCGGCACAATGCGCGCCGGTTGCGCGTTCGTGTCGTGGTGTTTTCGGCTGTGCATTGGTTGTAACCGACCGATCAGGCCGCAAATCCGAAATCGAACACTCCTTCTCGCCGCATGTCTCGCGGCATCACGCGGCAAGAAAAAATCAATGTCCAGCACACGTTCCTTCCTGCTTGCGGCCTTAGCGTTTGTCCTGTTCCTCAATTGGCAGGCATGGCAGCAGGATTACGGCCCCAAGCCCGCCGGTGCGATATCGACCAGCGCTACGCCGACGGCCGGCACGACCGCGGGCGCTTCGAGCGCGGAAATTCCAAGACCAGCCGGAACCCCGGCACCCGCGGCTGCGACGACTTTACCCAACACCCCGCCCGCCGCGTCCGAGCAATCGCAGCGAATCCAAGTCAAAACGGATTTGCTGAATCTGGAGATCGATACGCGCGGCGCCGCACTCGCGCAAGCGGATTTGCTCGCTTATCCGATCGACCCGAAAGAAAAAGACCATCCCGTGCGCCTGCTCGATACCGCGCCGACCACTTTCTTCGTCGCGCAGGACGGGCTGGTGAGTGCGAGCGCCGCAGCGCCCAGCCATGAGGCGATCTTCACTGCCGAGAACACGTCCTACGTGTTGGCTGACGGAACAGATAAGCTTGAAGTGCCTCTGACTTGGCAAGACGCGTCGGGCGTAAAAGTACGCAAAGTATACATTTTCACGCGCGGCACTTACCTCATCGAGACACGCACCGAGATCGACAACGGCACGTCGACCGCGTGGGTCGGCAACGAGTATCGCCAGTTGCAACGCGTACCGCCGATCGTCGCGACCGGGGGCTTCTCGTTCAACAATCCGGAACGCTACGCTTTTTCAGGCGCGGCTTGGTATAGCCCGCAAGACAAATTCAAGAAACTGCCGTTCGACAAATTCATCGACTCGCCTTTAAAAGGCGACTTCGCCGGTGGATGGGCGGCCATGCTTCAACACTACTTCTTCGTGGCGTGGATTCCCGCCGCCGAGGAAACCGATTCTTATGCGACAACCGTCATTACCAACACGGGCAGCGCATCGCATTACCTGATTCGCGCGATGTCGCCGGCAATCACGGTTGCACCCGGTGAAACGCGTACATCGATCGCGCATATCTACATTGGCCCGACGCTGTCGACCCAGCTCGATCCCATCGACAAATCCGGTATCGCGCATGGCCTCGGACTCACCGCCGATTACGGGATGCTCACCCCGATCGCCGAACCGTTGCATTGGATCCTCGTTCAATTGCACGCCTTCGTCGGCAATTGGGGTTTGGCCATCATCCTGCTGGTGCTGTTGATCAAACTGGCGATGTTCAAGTTGAGCGAAGCGCAATATCGTTCGATGGCAAAAATGCGGCGCCTGCAGCCGCGCATGGAAGCGCTCAAAGAGCGCTACGGCGATGACCGGCAAAAGCTCAGCGCCGCGACGATGGAGTTGTACAAGAAAGAGAAGATCAATCCGCTCGGTGGATGCCTGCCGACGCTGATCCAAATCCCCGTTTTCTTCGCGCTCTACTACGTCCTGTTGGAGAGCGTCGAATTACGCCAGGCGCCATTCTTCGGGTGGATCCAAAATCTCTCCGCGCCCGATCCGTTTTACGTCCTGCCGATCATCAACGCCGCGATCATGCTCGGCGCGCAATGGTTGGCGCCGGTCAGCCCCGGAATGGATCCGCTGCAAGCGCGCATGATGAAAACGCTACCGCTGATTTTCGCCGTGCTGTTCCTGTTCTTCCCGGCCGGCCTGGTTCTCTACTACGCGGTCAACGGCGGACTGGGTTTGCTCCAGCAATGGATCATCACGCGTCGGCATGCGATCGCAGAGCGCCCTGCTTGAGGAATGATCCCGACTAACGACACGATCGCCGCCATCGCCACGCCGCAGGGCGCGGGTGGAATCGGCGTCGTTAGAGTATCTGGTTCGAGTGCGCGCGCGATTGCCATCGCGCTGACCGGCAAAAAGCCAAAAACGCACATTTTCCACTTTTCCACATTTCGCGACGAATCGGGCGTTGCCATCGATCGCGGCTTGTCTGTGTTTTTCGCAAGGCCCCGATCATTCACCGGCGAAGACGTTCTCGAACTTCACGCGCACGGCAGCCCTATCGTTCTCGATTTGTTGCTGAAACGCATCTGCGCACTCGGCGCACGCCACGCGCGACCCGGCGAATTCTCCGAACGCGCGTTCCTCAACGGCAAGCTCGACCTGCTGCAAGCCGAAGCGATCGCAGACCTCATCGCCGCCGGCTCCGAATCCGCCGCGCGCGCCGCGATGCGGAGCCTCGAAGGCGAATTCTCGAATCGCGTCAACGAAATATTCGATCGTCTCGTTCGGCTTCGCGCCTGGCTCGAAGCCGCTCTCGACTTTCCAGAAGAAGAAATCGATTTCCTCAGCGCTCCGCAGTTGAATG
>CAZZWP010000002.1:53422-75125 GCA_964657965.1 uncultured Rudaea sp.
CATCGTTGCGGGAGCAAACGCGCGACTTACTCGCGGCATCGAAACGAGGGGTCATTCTCCGCGACGGTTTGCATGTCGTTATTGTTGGCCGACCCAACGCTGGCAAGTCCAGTTTGCTGAACGCACTTGCGCAGAGCGAGCGCGCCATTGTCACGGCCGTGCCCGGAACCACGCGCGATGTGCTGCGCGAAGAAGTGAAAATCGGCGGTGTGGCGATCACGCTGGTCGACACCGCGGGATTGCGAGATTCCAGTGATGAAATCGAACGTGAAGGTATGCGTCGCGCGCACGCGGAACTCGCGCGAGCGGACGTCGCGTTGCTGGTCACCGACAAAGCATCGGCACAAGTCGACCGCGCGCTGCTGGAAAAACTCGGTGCCGGCGTGATGTGTATTGTCGTCTGCAACAAAATCGATTTGAGTGGCGATGAGCCGCATGTCGAGCAACGTCAAAACGAGCTGACGCATATTTACCTCTCGGCCAGCCGAGGCAAGGGCATCGATTTACTCCGCGCAATTCTTGCGACTTTGGCTGGAGATACCGATTCAAACGAAGGCACGTTTACTGCGCGGACGCGCCACGTCCGCGCGCTTCAAATCGTCTCCGAACAGTTGGACCGATGCGACGAACACATGAAATCCCGCGCGGGCGAGCTGGCCGCCGAGGAATTGCGCAACGCGCAACAAGCGCTCGGGGAAATCACAGGAGAATTCCGGAGCGACGATCTTCTCGGCGCCATCTTCTCTACTTTCTGCATCGGAAAATAGTCGTGGGGCGGTTGCTTTTCCGCCTTACCGACACCATCGCTGAAGCTGGGGCTCATCACTGGAGAACGTCATGATCGAACTTTTCTACTGGCCAACACCGAACGGACACAAAGTCACGCTGTTTCTGGAAGAAGCCGGGATCGACTACAAAATTTCGCGCGTCGACATTTCCAAAGGCGAACAGTTCGCGCCTGAGTTCTTGAAGATTTCGCCGAACAATCGCATGCCGGCGATCATCGATCACAGTCCGGCGGACGGTAAAGCACCGATCAGCGTTTTCGAGTCCGGCGCCATCCTTCTTTACCTTGCAGAGAAGACCGGGAAATTTCTGCCGAACGACACGCGCGGTAAATTTGCTACGTTGGAATGGCTATTTTGGCAGATGGCCGGATTCGGACCGATGACCGGCCAGTACGGTCATTTCACGGTGTACGCGCCGGATAAGATTCCATACGCGATCGACCGCTACACGCGCGAGCGCGAACGCTTGCTCGGCGTACTCGACAAACAACTGAGGGGCCGGCAGTTCATCATCGGCGACGAGTACACCATCGCCGATATGGCGAGCTATCCGTGGGTTGATCCATACGTGAAGGCGCCGCTCGATCTCACGCCGTTTCCGGACGTCGTGCGCTGGCGCGCCGCGATTCAAGCACGGCCTGCAACTCAACGCGCCTACGCGCAAGGCGACTTCGCCAAACCGCCCGCGGAAATGTCGGAAGAAACACGCAAGATTCTGTTCGGCCAAAGCGCCAAGCGTTGAGCGGCTAGCGAAATTCCCCCATCGCCGCAATAATCGCGGCGATTGCCGAATCGGGGAATTTCATGCGCACCATCGCATTGCTGTTCGCATCGCTCGCTGTCGCCACGACGGCGAGCGCCGAAAAGCTCAGCATCGATCGAATCTACGGTGGCGGAAATCTGTCGGGCCCTACGCCAACGAACGTCGAGATAGCGCCGGATGGATCGCGTGTGACATTTCTCCGCGCCAAGGCGGACGATCAAACCACGTACGATTTATGGGAATACAACGTCAACGATCGCGTCACGCGACTATTGCTCGATTCGAAAAAGCTCGTTCTCGGCGAGGAACATCTGACCGATGCGGAAAAAGCGCGCAGAGAACGCACGCGTACGGCGGGCCGGCACGGCTTCGTCGATTACAGCTGGTCGCCGGACGGCAAGAAGTTGCTTTTTCCACTAAACGACAAATTATACATTTACGATCTGACGGCAAAATCAAGTGCGGCGCTTCGCGAGCTGCCGACCGGTGGAGCGGTGATCGATTCCAAAGTGTCGCCAAAAGGGCGATATGTCTCGTACGTGCGCGACCAAAATCTGTTTACCATCGACTTGTCGACCGGAAAGTCCATGCAATTGACGCACGACGGCAACGGCACTATCCACAACGGCGAAGCGGAGTTCATCGCGCAGGAAGAACTGGAGCGATTCACCGGTTACTGGTGGGCGCCGGATGATTCCGCGATCGCATACGAACGTTACGACGAATCGCACGTCGATCTCGTCAAACGATTCGAAATTTACGCGGACCGCAGCGACGTCATCGAACAGCGCTATCCGGCAGCGGGCAAGGCGAACGTCGAGGTCAAGCTAGGCATCGTCGCACCGGCGGGCGGCGACACGAAATGGATCGATCTCGGCGTCAACAACGATATTTATCTGGCACGCGCGGAGTGGTTGCCCGACGCACAACGTCTTTCCTATCAAATCCTGCAGCGCAACCAAAAGAGATTGGTCTTGAACGTCGTCGACAAAACGTCGCTCGCTTCCAAGACGCTGATCACCGAGACGAGCGACACTTGGGTCAATCTCAACGACGACCTTCGTTTTCTGACAAACCAAAGGGCGTTCGTTTGGGGCAGCGAGCGGTCTGGATTCCATCACCTGTATCTGTACTCGCTCGACGGAACGCTGCAACACGCGATCAGCAGTGGCGATTGGGAGATTCAGGATTTACTGAGCGTAGATGAGAAGAATGGACTCGTCTACGTCGATTCGAATCGCGATTTTGTTCCGGATGAGCAACTTTATGCGCTTCGTCTCGATGGCAGTACTGCGGCGAGTCCGAAAAAGATCAGCGAAGGCGAAGGCATTCACTCGGTAAACTTCGGCAAAGATGCAGAAGTATACGTCGATACGTTTTCGAATCCGTCGACACCCCCGCAGACCTCCGTGCACGGCAGCGACGGTCGATTCTTAAGCTGGATCGAAGAAAATAAACTCGACGTGCACCACCCGTATTGGCCGTATCGCGATTCGCACGTCGTGCCTGAGTTTGGAACGATCAAGGCGGCCGACGGTGAAACGCTTTACTACCGCGTCTACAAACCGCTGAACTTCGATCCTGCAAAACGCTATCCGGTGTTCGACACCTATTACGGCGGCCCGCACGGGCGTGTGGTGTCGCGTGGCTGGGTGGATTACTTTTCAGAATACATGGCGCAACAAGGCTACGTCGCTTTCTCGCTCGACAATCGCGGCATGGCCGATCGCGGAAGAAAATTCAGCGATGGAATCTACAAGCAATTCGGGAAACTCGAAGTCGAGGACCAAGTGGCGGGAATTCGATGGCTGAAAGCGCAGCCATGGATCGATCCGCAGAGCATCGGCATTTTCGGATGGAGTTACGGCGGCTACATGACGGCGATGCTGCTGGCGAAGGCGTCGAACGAGGTTGCCGGCGGCGTCGCCGTCGCGCCGGTCATCGATTGGAGCTTGTACGACACGGCGTATACTGAACGCTATCTCGATACGCCGCAAAACAACGCGCAGGGTTACGAATTGTCGAGCGTACTGCATTGGCTTGATGGATTGACATCGCCGTTATTGCTTATTCACGGCATGGCCGACGACAACGTTCAGTTTACGAATTCGACGAAACTCATGGCGGCGCTACAGGAACGCGGCGTGCATTTCGATCTGATGACCTACCCCGGCGGCAAACACGGTTTATCCACACCGGCGATGCGCAAGCACGCGTTTCACGAGATAGCTGACTTTTTCGATACTTACGTCAAAAAAGAAAAAGTGGAAAACGCCGCAAAATAAACTCGGGCGACGTGTTCAGTGAACCCAACGTCCACCGCGCCGCCGGCGCGCGCCGGTGGAATCCGATGCGTCACCGACGGGCATCGCCAACTCTTCCGGCGACGGCGGCGATTCGCGCCAATATTGAGCGACGGCGCCGACCGATGCGGGTAGCTGCGATAAACACTCGTCGTATTCTTCTTCGGTGAGCGGCGAGAATTCGGCGTCGGTGGCGAAGACGCCCTCGTCGACAGCGAGCGCCATGATCGGCCCGAGCAGTTCCGTCAACTGCGAATCGGCACCCAGCCGCGCTTCCCAAACGCGTGCGCGCAAATCGACACCGCGCGAAAATCCTTCGCACCACCCGAGCGCACTCAGTGCCGGGTTACCATCGTCGAGTTCGATTTCGCCGAGAATCGGTTCGTACTCGTCGGCGTCGATTTCCAGCGAGACGCTCTCGTTCAAACGCGCCAGCAATTCCAGAACACGCTTTCCTTCGTCTTCGTTGGCGAACGGCTCATTGAGAATTTCCGGCAACCATTCATCAGGCGTCGCGGGCTGCGGCCCGATTGCGTTCGCGCTCAACAATCCGTGCACGCCGTCGAGCAGCAACGATTCTTCGCCGCCGTGAGCGCGTAGGTAAAGATCGAGTTCTTCCAGCTCGCTGTCGGCCAGCGTCGGCGGCCAGGTCGGTTGCATTGAAATATCACTCATCGGCAAGTTCCAAAATAACGGGCGTGTGATCCGACGGACGTTCCCACGTGCGCGGAAGGCGATCGATCGACACACTGCGACAACGTGAACGCAACGCTTCGCTCGCGAGAATCAAATCGATGCGCAAACCGAGATTGCGACGAAACGCGGCTTGGCGGTAGTCCCACCACGAAAAATGACCAGCGCCTTCTTCGAAAAAACGAAAGCTGTCGTGAAGTCCGAGCGACAACAGGTCGCGTAACGCCTCACGTTCGGGCGTCGAACAGAGGATTTGTTCTCGCCAGGCGTCGGGGTCGTGCACATCGCGATCTTCCGGCGCGATATTGAAATCGCCCATCACGATCATTTGGGGATGCCCTTGCAGCTCGCTTTGAATGAATGCCCGCACTTTCGTCAACCAATCGAGTTTGTACGTATACTTTTCGCTGCCGACGGCCTGGCCATTCACCACATAGAGATTCACGATGCGCAACGCGCCAACGGTAGCAATCAGTATACGGCGCTGCGGATCGACCAAACCGGGAATATCCGTGACGACATCGCGCGGTTCGTCGCGCGCCAGGATGGCGACGCCGTTGTAGGTTTTCTGTCCGGAAAATACGGCGTGATAGCCCAATGAACGAATGTCGTCGCGGGGAAATTTCACGTCTTCCATTTTCGTTTCTTGCAGCGCGACGATATCCGGCGACGCCGACCCGAGCCAGTCCTGCAAATGCTGACGCCGAACGTTCAGCGAATTGACATTCCATGTGGCAATTTTCATGGCTTAAACCAGAATTTCCAAACCGCGATTATGCCTCACCATTTGCAATTGCCTTTTGCCACAACTCGATGCCGTGCTGCGCCGATATGCGCGCGGCGCCCAGCGCTTCGCTCGGCAAGGTTCCGAAAAAGAAAGGCCGGCGCGGCGTACGCGTGAATGTGTGGCCGCGGATGCGCATGAACTCTTCATTGAATTCCTTCCACGGGTGGTTAGCCCGTTCGGCGTTGCTGGCCACGCCGCCGTGAAACTGATGAAAACTTCCTTCGCCGAGAAGCATGACGTAGTCAAGATCGCTGCGTGCGATGGCGCGCTGAAAAAAGTCCAGCGCGACCAACCCGCCGCCGCGCGACACAAAACGCTCGTCGAAACCGCCAAGCTCCAGATAATCTCTCTTACGAATTCCGAAGCAACCTGTTTCGAACGCAACGCCGAACCAGCCCATACCGGGATCGGCAAACGATCCGGAAACCGTGTACAGACGATATCCGTTCTGCTTCCATCCGCAACGCGCGAGTAATGCGTCTTCCGCCGCCTGGTTATAGCCTTCCGTCACTGAAACGTTTTGCTGTTTCGGTCCGAGATGAAATGCGGCGGTCGCCAAGAAGGGCGATTCGAATTGCGAAAATGCGCGCGTCGCCAACGAGTAAATTCCTGGCGAAAGGATGTGTGCGCCGTCAATGATGACGATCAACCGGTCGCCGGACGCTTCGCGACACGCCGCGTTGATGGCCGCCGCCGGTGAGACGGCATTGGTTTGCACGTAGCGATAGTGAAACTCGACGCCGAATGCGCGGACGTCGGATTCACTCAGCGGCTGACTCGATCCGTGATCGATCGCGATCACTTCGAATTCGATAGCGGCGGCATCGCGCTGATACGCGCGCGTCAGCGAATACAGCGTGTTCATCGCTTCGCGGCGATTGTTGTAGAAATTGACGACGATCGAGAGCATGCGGCGCCGTGTTTATGCCGCCAAGCCGTAGCTGCGCAATAGCGCGTCGATCTGCGGTTCGCGACCGCGAAACGCGACGAATGATTCGAGCGCTGGACGCGACCCACCCACGGCGAGAACGTTGCGTCGAAACGCGGCGCCCGCATCGCGATTGAAAATTCCCATATCCTCGAACTGCGCGAAGGCGTCGGCGGACAACAATTCGGCCCACAAATAACTGTAATAACCCGCCGCGTAACCGCCGGAAAAAATGTGCGCGAAACTGTGTGGCATACGTTGCCATTCGGGCGGGAAAAGTACGGCCACTTCGGCGCGCACCTCGTTTAGCAGGTCGAGCACGCGCGCACCTTGCTTGGCGTCGTACTCGAGATGCAAGCGAAAATCGAACAACGCGAATTCGAGTTGGCGTACGAGAAACAGTCCGGCATGAAAGTGGCGCGCCGCCAACATGCGCTTGAACAAATCGTCCGGCAGCAATTCGCCGGTTTGCCAATGTCGGGCGAAAAGATTCAATGCGTCGCGCTGCCAGGCAAAATTTTCCATGAACTGGCTGGGCAATTCCACGGCGTCCCATTCAACGCCATCGATGCCCGCGACGCCGGGATAATCCACTTCAGTCAGCAGATGATGCAGTCCGTGACCGAATTCGTGGAACAGCGTCGTCACTTCGTCGTGCGTCAGTAGTGTCGGCTGGTCGCCGACGGGTGGTGCGAAATTGCAGGTGATGTAGGCGATCGGCAAGTGAATCGTGTCGTCGTTGCGAAAACGTGAACGGCAAACGTCCATCCACGCTCCGCCGCGTTTGCCGGTGCGTGTATACAAATCCACAAAAACCCCGGCGATGACGCGACCGGATTCGTCCACCACATCATAAAACCGCACGTCCGGATGCCACACGTCGACGTCTTTGCGCACGCGCAAGACAACGCCGAATACGCGCGTCACGATGGCGAACAAACCGTCGATCACGGCCGGCAGCGGAAAATACGGTTTCAGTTCCTCTTCGCTGAGATCGTATTTTTGCTGGCGCAATTTTTCCGCTACATACGAGACGTCCCACGGTTGAAGATCGTCGAGATGCGCGTGCTCTTTCGCAAACGCGCGCAACTCAGCGAGTTCGCGTTGGGCAATCGGTTTCGCGCGCTGGACCAGATCGCGCAGAAAATCCAACACGCGATCGGGCTTGCCCGCCATTTTCGTCGCCAGCGATTCTTCGGCGGAATTCGCGAAGCCGAGCAGCGTCGCCGCTTCGTGACGCAGCGCGAGTATCTGGTCCATGCGCGTCGTGTTGTCGAACTTGCCGGCGTGCGGTCCTTGATCGGATGCGCGCGTTTGATAGGCGCGGTAAACGCGCTCGCGCACAGAACGATCGTCCGCATAGGTGAGAACGGCCGTTACACAAGGTTGCTTCAGCGTCAGCGCATACGCATCGCCTGCGCGAAACATACCGAGTTCGCCGTCGGGAATTCCTGCCAGTGCGGACGCATCGACTGTTTCACTCCACGCGTCGGTCGCATCGAGCACGGCATTTTCGAATTCATTCGAGACGCGCGTCAGCTCCGCGACGATATCGCGAAAACGCGTTCGTGCCGGTTCCTCGAGACTCACGCCGGACAATCGGAAATCGCGCAGTGCATGATCGACCAACGTGCGCGCTGCGAGCGGCAGCGCTGAAAAATCCGTGTGGTCACCCGCCGCTTTGACGGCCGCGAACAGCTCGCGATTCTGCCCCATTTCCGCGGAGTATTCGCTCAGCAACTGTTCCGCTTCGGCATGCGCCGCGCGCAAGGCGTCGGAGTCGGCCACCGCATGCAAGTGATTGACCGGCGACCAGATGCGCTGCAGTTCGTAGTCCATCGCCTCCTGCGGCAGCATCGTCGTTGCGAAAGTGCGCGGCTCCGCGTTAGCGACGAGCGCATCGATGCGCGCGCGATGGTCGGCGATCGTCGCCTTGATCGCGGGCAGCACATGTTCCGGCCGAATTGCCGAGAACGCGGGCAGCGAGGTGTCGTTGAGCAATGGGTTGGCGGGCAATTCGTTGGAAGCGGACATGGCGAAGATCCAGGAGGAAGCGTATGAACGTGATGGAGCGCGACGCTAAAATCAAGTAACGCGGCACGGCGTTTGCGCTAGCATGCGCCGCGATAGCCAGGGGGCGGGATGGACGAGACGCAAGCCAACGCCGAAGTTTACGACGCTCGGGCGTTATTGCGTCAGTTACCGTTGTTCTGGCATCTCGACGAGGCTGCGCTGAGCGCCTTGGTAGCGGAACTGGAATGGTTCGCGCTACCGGGCGGCGCGACATTGTTCGATTTCGGCGACGCCTCCGACGCGTTGTACGTGTTGCGTTCCGGCAGCCTCGGCGCGTTCAAGCCCGATCAGCACGGCACGTTTCATCTTGAAGGCCTCGTGGCCGCCGGCGAGACGGTTGGCGAACTCGGATTGATGATCGATCAACCACGATCGGCCACTGTGCGCGCGCTGCGCGATTCGGAATTGCTGCGCCTTTCGCGCGCTGGATTCAAGACACTGATCGCGAGCAATCCTGACGCGATGCTGGAAGCCGCGCGCGTCTCGGTGAAACGCTTGTTGGCGCGACGCACGACGACGCAACTCTCCGCACCGCGAACATTCGCCATTCTGCCGCACGACCAACGTTTAGACGCGACCGGGTTCGCCAGGCAATTGCGCGAGTCGCTTGCGCGTTACGGCGAGTGCGCGTTGATCGACGCGGAAACGGCAGCCGGGCAAACCAGCGGCTGGTTCAGTGCGCTGGAATCGCGCGTGCGTTTCGTCGTCTATCTCGGTGACGCGCTCAACCGAGAGTGGTGTGACTTGTGCGTGCGACAGGCCGATTGCCTGTTGTATTTGGCCGATGCCGCGCAGCCGGCCACGCCGTGGCCGGACGGTGTCGCGCTCGATCCAGAACGGGTCATGCACCGGCCGCAGCATCTGCTGCTGACGTACCCCGACGGCACGATTATTTTCGGCGCCGCCGCGTCGTGGTTGCAGAAACACGCGCCGGGAATTCAACACCATCACGTGCGCAACAATCGCGATATCGAGCGTGTCGCACGGCTGCTGATCGGCCGCAGTGTCGGACTCGTGCTGTCCGGCGGGGGCGCGCGCGGCTTTGCGCACATCGGCGTCGTCCGCGCGTTGCGGGAGGCGGGCATGATGATCGATCGCGTCGGTGGCACGTCGATCGGCGCCATCATCGCGGCCGGCGTGGCGGCGGACTGGACGGACGAGGAGATGTTCGACAACTATCGCCGCTCGTTCGTCACCGGGAAACCGTTGCGAGATTATACATTTCCATTTGTATCTTTAGTGTCCGGCGGACGCGTCTCGCGACTGCTGCGCGAGGAATTCGGGGAACGCGATATCACCGATCTCGTGCTGCCTTATTTTTGTGTGACGGCCAATCTGACTGCCGGCCGAGCCGAAACGCACCGGCATGGGCCGCTGTGGTTCTGGCTGCGCGCGTCATGCGCTATTCCCGGCGTGTTGCCGCCGGTGTTCCATCGTGGCGAAGTCTTCGTCGATGGGGCGGTCATCAACAATCTGCCCGTCGATGTGATGCGTGAGCAGGGCGTGGGCGAAGTGGTCGCGGTCGATATCAGCGCTGACGATGTGCTGCATGCGTCGACCGACGAGTACGCGCTGCCGCCGTGGTGGCGCATGATGTGGCAGCGCTGGACGCAACCCGGCTTGCGTCCCGGCATTCTGAGCATCTTGCTGCGCTCCGGGATGGTCAATGCCGAGGCCGCGAGTGTTGAGCGCCACGCGATGACGAGCCTGTTGCTGGAACCGCCGCTGGAGGATATCCAGCTTCTGGATTGGCATGCGTACGAACGCGCTATCGAAGCCGGTTACCGACATGCGCAAATGGTTTTGGGCCGCGCCGCGGCGCCGCGCGAACTTCCGTGAATAAAAAACCCTCTCCGTTGCGGGAGAGGGTTCGGGGCACAGCGTCGTTGTTTTTATTTATCCGTGGTCGCGGTGCGGACGGAATTCCGAGAGGCTCTCGGCGACTTCCTTCAACATCGGTTCAACCGTTTCCTTCGTTGCATCCGCGGCATTCAGACTGGAAAAGTGCAGTGTTTCGCTCCAACCGGGTCCGAGCGCGCGATGTTGGTCGATCGAATACGCTTTGACGCCGAGTTGTACCGTCATCACCGTTGAACTTTGCCCATAGTAAGCAAGCTGTTCGGTGCCGACATCGCGGGCATGGATGAACACGACCGCATCGACGCGACCTTGACGCGCCAATATCTCCAGTGCTTCGGCATACCGCGGACGCTCACCGCTCAACAGATGACTGACGCGTGGCATCGACGCTTCATCGAGCACATTGAAGCCGCGATGCGACAGCGCTTGCTCGATCAACTGTTCGGCGGGGCTGGCGATCGCATTGTCTCCGCCGCCGATGACGGCAATGGTGGGAACATGCGGGCGTGCAGGAACCGCCGGCGGCGGCGGTGTGAGGCGCGCGACTTGTTGCGGCTCGCGCGTTGGCGGCGGCGACTGCGATTCGGCGGCTTGTGCGGCCGCGAGTTCACGCAGCGGTTGTACTTCCGATGCGCGCGCGGCAGGACCGCCTGCGTTCGGATCCGTTGCCGGCTGCGGAATAGTCTGCGGTGGCGTGGGCGGCACGTTGATCGTCTGTCCGGATGACGATTGTGCAACGCTTGTCGAGGCGGCGTTGGCGTCGACGACAGGTGGCGACGGCGGTATCACGACCGGCGGCGCGGGTGGAGCAACGACGGTAGCGGGCGTCGACGTTGTCGTCGCAACCGCGCTGCTCGCACTCGAAGTCGACGGCGCATCGGTCGACGCACTCGTCGCGGGCGTGCCTAAATATTGTTGGAGAAACGGAATTCGATCACGGAATGCATACGCACCACCGGCGAACGCGAGCAGCAGAACCGCGGCGATCGCAAACGGTAACGCGGACGAACGCGATTCGGTCGTCGCCGGTCGAGCGAGTACCGATTCGTGCGCCGCTATCGGCACCACCACCGGACCCGACGACGAACGCGGCGTCGGATTGATGCTCGGCAACGGGCGTTGCACGGAAACGGGCGTCTTCTGTCCGACCATCGTCGCCGCCGCGGGCGACAATTTGGTCTGCAGCGTGATCGGTCCGCCTTTGGCGACGAGCGGATGACGACTCAAGTCGTCGATCAATTCGTGGCAACTCTGGTAACGCTCGGCCGGATCCTTCGCAACCATTTTGGTGAGGATGCGCGACAGTTCAGGATCGACGTCCGCGTTGAGCGACGTGATGTCCGGAATCTCGGCCTTCACCACTTCGAGCATCAAGCCGAGCGGCGATTCGTCGGTGAACGGCATGCGGCCGGCGAGGCATTCGAACAGCACGATGCCGAGCGAGAAAATATCCGAGCGCTGATCAACGGGTTTACCCTGGCACACTTCCGGTGATAAATAGCCGGGTGTGCCGACGAACTCGCCGGTCGAGGTCAGCTTCTTCGAAAAATCCTGCGCGCTGAGTGCGATGCCGAAGTCGGCGATTTTCACCGCGCCGCGGCTCGACACCATCAAGTTGCCCGGTTTGATGTCGCGATGGATCACACCCTTGTCGTGCGCCGTGCTCAAGCCCATCGCGGTTTGATAAATAATCTTCGCGGCTTGTTCGGGTTTGAGTTTCGTTTCGCGCTTGAGAACGGAACCGAGCGATTCGCCGTCGACGAATTCCATGACGAAATACGTCTGGCCTTCGTCGTCGCCGATGAAATAAATCTGGATGATGTGCGGATCGTTGAGCGCCGCCATGCTTCGCGCTTCGCGCAGGAAACGCTCCTTGACGCTTTGATCGTGCGCCAACGAATCGGCGAGCACCTTGATCGCGACGTAGCGATTGAGAGAAGTCTCATATCCCTTGTAGACCACGCCCATGCCACCGCGCCCCAGTTCCGCGACGATGTCGTAGTGACCCAGTTGTTGCTTCATGACCCCACTCCACGGCAGACAGTGCCGGTTGATAGTGCAGAAATACTACCACTGCGATGTTTTGCGCACCGTGTGGCGCTCGGCAGCAGTGCAGTTATGCGCTCGTCATCCCGACTGCCAAATGAATCACAGTTCGATCGCGGTTGTGGCTGTCGTCGTTGGCAGCCTAGACTCGGGGTTTGGGCTTGCCGTCCGAGACAGTGCCGCCGTCGACTCCGCCTACTATCGATTATGACCGTCCGCGCTGGCTTTTCTGGGCGCTCATCCTGTGTTTTGCGCTGGGAATGCTGCGCGTTTTGCCGCTTTTGTTCCACACGCCGCTGATCGCATTGGCGAACAGTTACGACGAAGTTCGCTACAGCGCTTGTTTCAAACTTTATCCGGATCGTCCCCCGGAAATCGATCCGACGCAAAACAGTCCAGCCGCGCCGTACGCGCACTACACGTTTCGCGAAGCGGCGCAGCCGATCTGTTACTGGTCGACCGAGTGGATTTTCCAGGCAACGGCCGCCGGGCTTTTCAAAATCCAATCCGCGCTGACCGGACAAACCAATTTTTCGGTGCGTTGGCTGGGCTTGATAAAATTTTCGGCGGCACTCGCGGCGTGGCTGCTGTTTTGCGTCGCGTGGTGGCGGCGCGGACCGCCGGCGCTCGCGCTGGCGAACGGATTGATATTTCCACTGCTGCTCGCCGATCCTGCGAACACGGTTTATCTCAACACGTTCTATGCGGAATTCACGGCCGTTCTCACGCTGTACATCGTGATCAGCGTCATTCTTCTGTATCACGAGAAACCGCGCAGCAAGCGCGCAATCGTTTTGCTGTCGCTCGCCGCGCTCGCATTGGCGATGAGCAAAATCCAGCATTTGCTATTGCCGCTCATGTGCGCCGGCAGCGTGTTGATTTTCGATTATGTGCGAACGAAAAAGTGGTCGTGGCGTGCCAGCGCGTTGTTCGCGGGTGCGCTTGCCGGGCTAGTGATTCAAGTCGCGCAACTGCATCGCGATAACGCGGCGATACGCGATATCGATATGTTCAATCGATCGGACGTCGCCTTCACCGGGCTTCTGCCGAACGCCAGCGATCGCGAGAAAACCGCAGCGATTCTCGGCCTCGATCCGGCGTGCATTAAATACGAGGGTTTACGTGCGTGGCAATTGCCGGGGTATCCGCCGCAGGTTTGTCCGAGCATCGCCAATATCACGCGCGTGCGTGAACTGACGGCGTTGCTGCATGATCCTTTGATGGCGTTGCGTTTGGTCTGCAACGGTGTGGTTGCGATCAACCCGTGGCTGGCGCCCGGTCTGGGAACCGTCGAAGGCGGCAACTTCGACGCGTTGCCGGGCGGATTCATTTCTGCAAGCGATCTCTTTTCCGCGGCGCCTTTATCGCGCGCGATTTTGCTGGGCGGTCCGATCGTCGTGATGTTCGTATTGCTCTTCTGGCGCCGCCGTCCATCCGGCATGCGGCGCTACACGGTGCTCACGGCCGCCGTCATGCTCACGACGCTGGTCGTCACGGTGTTGGGGGATGGTCTGGCCGACGTTCCCAAGCAGGGACATCTCGTCATCAACACGGCGTTCGCCTGGTGGATCTACATGCTGACGATCGCATTGGCGCGCGCACTCGGCATGCGCACCAACTCGACACAACAGTCTCTTTCAGCCGGCGTGAACGCCGTCGATCTCGAGCAATAATTCGGCACGGCAGATGTCGCCGTGGAGCATCATCAACGGTATGTCGTCGCCGAGGCGACTGCGCAATGCCGCATGCAACCGTTTCGCGTCGTCCTCGCGCCGCACGTAGACTTTCAAAACATCGCCGGGCGCTTGGCCGAGTGGCGTGCTCGATTTCGCCGACTGCAGCAGGCTTTCCAGATTGGTCAGCGTTTCTTCCATCTGCGCGTCGATATCGCCGGCATGATGTGACTCGTGACCCACCACCGCCGCCGTTCCGGAAATGTATAATTGTGGAAATTGCGTCGGCGCACGCATCGCGCGCGCGAAACCGGGCGCTGTCGGCCCGTAGCGGCGGGGATATCGCCACGCACTGACTTGGCGCGGATTTTCGATCGACTCGCCGGCGATGCGCGACGCTAGCGCATACACTTGCAGAACGTGCTTGCCACTGCGTGTCCCGATAGCGGAAGCGGCCGGATAGGCGTTCGTGAATGCGGAACCGAGCCCCGCCGCACGGCCGCCGCAAAACTGCCGATAGCGTTCGTCGTCGTTCAGTCCTTCATTGATCGCATCGAAATAATTCCAGATACGCAGCAGGTTCGGGGTCGAGCTCGAACGCACCCACGCGATCAAATCGGTATAGGCCAAACGAGTCGCTTCAGCGATTCCGCCATACTTGGATTCGGGAAGTTCAACGACGACGAGCGAGTACGTTCCGTCGCTCGACCAGCGTACATGGCCGTCGATACCGTGCGTCACCGTGTCACGCGTGCGCCAGACTTCGCGGCGCGTTTCACTGGCCGTCAACGGTTCCAGCGCGACGTTCAAAAATCGCGGATCGGTCGAGGTGGCGCTGCGACCGAATCCGATCACGGCGAGAACGGACGCATCGAAAACGACGTCGCTCTCGTAGCCGATTTTCAGGTTCGGCAACACGTCGCGCGTCGGTGAAACGGCATCGTCGGCGATGGGCATATCCCTATGTGATGACGGCTGGCGCATGCAACGCGCATGATACACTGCGCGCCCGCACCGGCTGGTGCACAAGCGACGCACACGTTCACGGATTTCGCCGCTCATGACCGCACAAACACCCGCCGAACACGAACTTGCAGAACTGATCGTCAGTAGTTTGAACCTGGAAAGCCGCGCGGCCGGCGACATCGATCCGGAAGCGCCGTTGTTCGGCGGCGATCTGGGTCTGGATTCGATCGACGCACTCGAGCTGGCGCTGGCGGTATCCAAAAAATACGGTTTTCAGCTTCGTTCCGATAATCCCGATAACAAGCGCATCTTCTCCAACTTGCGCCAGCTTTCGGAACACATCGAGCAACAACGCAAGCATTGAGCCGATGATTCGCGCAGTCGGCTGGCTGTGCATTCTGGTGTTGGCGATCGGCGCGCACTGGTACGACAGCGATATTCTCCGCGGCGCCTGCGCGTTCGGCGCGCTGGCGCTGCTGGCTCTCACGGCGCCGGCATCCTTACGGGTTGCGTTGGCATTCATCGCCATTATCGCGGCGGGGACCGTTCTTTTATTCGGAGCGGGGTTATTTTTCGACGTGCTGCCCGCCTTGGTCGCCGCGTTCGTCGCGTATCTATTTGGCAGAACGCTGCTGCCGGGTCGTCGACCTCTGATCGCGCGCGCGATCGTCAGCATCGACGGGCCGCAATGGCTTGACGACGCGAGCGTGGTTCGATATGCGCGACGTCTCACATTTATATGGGCTGTCTATCAAACATTACTTGCGATGGCCGCCCTGCTCTCCGTTTTGGTGCAACGAGGAATTTTTCCGGCGCTATCCGGCGTCACGCCAGGTCCGCGTTGGTTTGGCGGGATCTTGCCCATCGCCGTCGCGTTACTATTCGTAATCGAATTCGCGGTGCGGCCTCGACTCCTCCCTCAAGCACCGAGGCACGGCTTGATTTCATTCGCGCGTCGGCTGATTCTCGCGTGGCCGACGCTGCTCGATGACGGTGTCGTAGTTCGGAACGTATCGACCCGATGATCACGGCAACCTTCACAATCGACGCAACGCATCCGTCATTGCCGGGACACTTTCCGAAACAGCCGATCGTGCCCGGCGTCGTTCTTTTGGATCGGCTCGCCGCCGAAGTCGAACGCAGCTTGCATTTGCGATTGCACAAATTGCCTCAAGTGAAATTCATGCGTCCGCTCAAGCCAAACGAAAGCGCGCGTCTCAGCATCGATTACGCCGCGCCGATCGGCCGTTTCCTTATCGAATGCGGCGACGACATCGTGGCGAAAGGCACCTTCGAGGCCGGCGCGTGACCGGACACTGGAGCGAGCGCAAGGAAGGCGGCGGAAAATCCGCCGTGCGGATCATCGTGTTTATCGCGCTACGGCTCGGTCGATCCGTCGCGCGCGCTCTGCTTTATCCGATTACGTTGTATTTCTTTTTCCGGCGCGGACCGGAGCGCCGCCAATCCCGCGCGTTCCTCACGCACGCGTTGGGAAAACGTGCGACAGCATGGGACGTGATGCATCACATCCACGCCTATGCTGCCGTCCAGGTCGATCGTATTTTCATGCTGGCGCAAACCACCCGACGTTTCGATATTCGCGTGCAAGGCCTTGCCGAACTCGATGCACTCATCGAGCGGGGAAAAGGAGTGTTGATGCTCGGCGCACACATCGGCAGCTTCGAAATATTGCGCGTGCTCGCCACCGAACGGCCCGATGTGACGACACGAATTCTCATGGACCGCCAGCAGACACCCGCGCTGACCGAAGTGCTGCTCGGGCTAAATCCGAAAGTGTCCGCATCGATCATCGACGTGGGCGTTGGCGATACCAGCATCGCGTTGGACATTCACGACGCGGCAAAACAGGGCGCGTTGATCGGCATGCTCGCCGACCGGTCGCGTCCGCACGAAGCCACGACGACCGTTCCGTTTTTCGGCCGCCCGACCGAATTCCCGATTGCGCCCTATTTGATCGCGTCGCTGCTGGATTTGCCGGTGACGCTCATCTTCGGTTTGTACCGCGGCGGCAATCGCTACGATCTATACTTCGAAACCTTCGCCGATCACATATCGATTCCACGCCGCGAGCGCCAAGCGCTGCTCAACGAATGGGCCGCAAAATTCGCCGCGCGACTGGAACACTACACACGGCTCGATCCCTACAATTGGTTCAACTTCTATGATTTCTGGCATCGTCCTGACGACAGCACTCCTCCTCGCCGCGAACCCGCCGTCGGATCTGTCGCCTGAAACGGCGACGCTGATCGCCGGTCTCGCCCGTCCAGCGCCGGCGCGTACGCCTTACACCGAAGTACATTTTGCGAAACTGTTGCGCGAGCCGCTGACGCTGCACGGTCAACTCGATTACGGCGGCGACGACAAACTCGGCAAACGCGTCGATTCTCCGTACAAGGAAACTACGACGATCGCCGACGGCAAAGCGACGATCGACCGCGAAGGACGTGGCGCGAAAACGTTCGGTCTGGATCGTGCGCCGGATTTGCAAGGGTTGCTCGCCAGTTTCAGCGCACTGCTCAGTGGCGATGCCGCGACGATGAACCGTTACTACGCCATCGATGAAACGGCCGACGAAACGCACTGGACGTTGACGCTGCACCCGCGCTCCGACGCCCTCGCGAAACATTTAAAAAGCGTCGTCATCGACGGCACTGCCAAAGAACCGCGCTGCTTTACGATGACGCAAGCCGATGGAGACGCCAGCGTCATGCTGCTCGGCGATCTCGCCACGACATCACTGCCGGCGCCGATCACGCGCGAGTCACTGACACGTCTGTGTCGACACACGGCGCAGTGAACGTTTACACGCGTGGGGCGTTGATTGTCGGGTGGTGGGCGCTTCTCGCCGTCATCGCCATCGCGATTTCGCACACCGTAAAAATCAGCGGCGACCTGCGCAGTTTCATGCCGCCCGCGCAAACCGACGATCAAAAATTGCTGATGGACGAAATCGGCAACGGACCTGCGTCTCAATTATTGCTGCTGGCAATCGGCAACGCGCCGGAAGAAAAACTGGCGAGGTTGAGCAGGTCACTCGCGCAGAAACTCAAAGACGATCGGAATTTCACACGCGTGATCAACGGCGAAAATCTGGACGTCCAGCTCGATTCGGATTTATTGCCGTACCGTTATTTATTGTCGCCGACATTGGATTCCAATGTCTTCGATGCCGCGTTCCTGCATGAAGAATTGCAACAGCGTGTCGAAGATTTGGCATCGCCGGCCGCGGACATGCTGCAAGACATTTTGCCGCGCGATCCGACGTTGGAAGTGTTGAAACTCGCGCAGCGCTGGGCGCCGGCGAATGCACCGCTCACGCGCGACGGCGTTTGGTTTTCGCCGCGCGGCGAAGCATTGTTACTCGCGCAGACTAAAGCGGCCGGTTTCGATCCAGGATCGCAGACGGCGGCCATCGCATCGCTCAACGCGGCCTTCGATCAATTGCCTGAGGTGGGCGATGCGAAACTGACCATCAGCGGACCTGGTTACTTCGGCGCGAAAGTCGCCGCGACGACACAGAGCGAAGCCGAGCACCTGAGCGCGCTCGGAACGGCCGGATTTTTGTTGCTGCTTCTCGTTGCGTATCGCAGTGGCGCCGTTATCGCGCTGGTTGGATTGCCGTTGGCGAGCGGCGCCCTCGCGGGCCTCGCCGCGATCGCTTTCGCGTTTGGGGAAGTACACGGCATTACGCTCGCTTTCGGATTCACGCTGCTCGGCGTCGCACAGGAATATCCGATTCGTGTCTTCAGTCATCGGCGCATGGATGCATCGACGCAACAAAGCGTCGCCGCCGTCTGGCCACTGTTACGCCTCGCCGTCGTTTCCGCATGCATCGCCTACCTTGCGTTTTTCGCGTCCGGCGTGCCGGGGCTGCAACAGCTCGCCGTGTTCACGATCACGGGATTGCTGATCGCCGGCGTCGCCACGCGCTGGTTGCTGCCGCCGTTGCTGCCGATGCAATTCCACGACGCGGCGGCATTGCCTTTCATCGAACGCGTTCGCGCGCTGATCGCGTCGATACCCAAACCGCGATGGGTGCCGTGGGTTCTGCTCGCGATCGCAGTGCTCGTGATGTTTCTGGCGCCGACGCCGCTCTGGCAAAACGATCTGTCCGCACTCACGCCGATATCGGTGGCGGAGCTGCAGCGCGAAGGCGAATTGCGCGACGCACTCGGCGCGCCAGATATACGCTATCTGCTCGTGCTGGAAGCGGACAGCGCGGACGGCGTGCTCGCCTTGTCGGAGCGAATTTCTCCACAAGTGGATACATTGATTTCTTCACACGCTGTGGACGATGTCGAATTACCTAGTCGCTATTTGCCGAGCAACGCGGTGCAACTTGCGCGTCAAGCCAAACTGCCGGATCGAGCCGCATTATCGAAGACACTCGACGCTGCCATGCGCGATCTCCCGTTTCAATCCGGCGCGTTTTCGCCGTTTCTCGACGACGTCGAAACAGCGCGCGGACTGCAACCGCTGACGGTGGAGGAATTCGCGAACTCGCCGTTCGGCGCGCGTTTGCAGGCGATGATCACGCAGCGCGGCCAGCGCTGGTTCGGTGTCGCGACGTTCAGTGGCGTCCATGACGCTCAGGCGTTGCAAACGCTCGCTGCCACCACGGGCAATGTTCACGTACTCGATCTGAAAGCCGCGTCCGAATCGCTGGTCGCGCAATATCGCGTTCGAATTCTTCAGGCGCTCGGCATCGCGCTCTTGCTGTTGGCCGCCGCCGTTGCGATCGCGTTGCGCGATCCGCGCCGCGCGTGGCATGTCATCGCGCCGATGTCGCTGGCTACGCTGCTCGTACTCGCCGTCTTGCGTGCAAGCGGTGTGTCGCTGTCGTTGTTTCACCTCGTCGCAGTCACGTTGGCGGCGGGTTTGGGATTGCATTACGCGCTGTTCTTCGAGCGGCCGGTCGATACGCTGGCCGAAGCGCGGCGCACCTTGCACGGAACACTGGTCTGCGTGATTTCTGCCGTGCTCGTGTTCGGTTTGCTCGCGACCTCGTCGCTTCCGGTGTTGCGTGCGATCGGACTTACCGTCGCGCTCGGCGTCGCGTTTCATTTCTGCCTGTCGATCCAGATGGCGCAGCGCAAAGACGATGCTCACTAAATCGCAATGGCAGGATTTGATTCCGCACCGCGATGCGATGTCGCTGCTCGATTGCGTGATCGATTGGACCGACACGGATATTCATCTGAACGCATCGTCGCATCGCGATCCGAATAATCCCTTACGCAGCGACGGCAGGTTGCGCGCCGTGCATTTATGCGAATACGGCGCGCAGGCGATGGCTGTGCACGGCGGTTTGATCGCGCGCGCGGCGGGGGCTGTCGCGTCGCCTGGGTTTCTCGTCTCCATTCGCGGTGTCGAGTTATTCGTGGCGCGAATCGATGATCTGCCGGACGATCTTCATGTCTATGCCGAAAAAATGTCGGCTGACGATGCAAGTCTGCTTTACGCGTTTCGGATCGAACACGCGGGCCGGCGCGTTGGCGAAGGCCGCGCCATGGTGTCGCTGGCGTCAATGGCCAAGGACAGGCACAGATCAGCTATTGGCGGCGACGTGTCTCGAAACGAATAGCTCGCGTAAATAATGAAAGGCCAGCACGGCCGCGCCGATCAAGAAAGGAATCAGCGCCAAGTGACGGCCATCGACGCCAAGCCACACGGGCGATTCGTCGAACTCGAAGAACTCCGCCGTCATCCACCAGGCGTTCGCCGCAATCCAAAAAACGACGGCCAGGTTATGCGCGAAGTCGGTTCGATTATGCCGCGCGCGCCACGTGATGAAGATAGCGGCGCCGAGCGTGGGCACGATCATGATCATGCCGAGCGTGCGCCACATCAGGCACCAGCTGATGTCTTTCATCAGCCAGAACACGATGTGCAGATTTTCGGTCTTGCGATAACGCAGCGGAACGCTGTACATCGGCTCGGTCATGGCGCGATTCCTCAGACGATGTCACATGATGCCAGACGCGCTCGGTGTGCAAGAATGCGTGCATGAGCAAGATCAATCGACAACGCCGCGCGCTCGTCACGGGCGGCAGCGGTGACATCGGCGGCGCCATTTGTCGCGCGCTCGCGGCGCAAGGACATTTCGTTTACGTGCACGCGAATGCCAATGCGGATCGCGCCCGAGATCTGGCCTACGAAATCGGCGGCGATGCGAAAGCGGTGACATTCGACGTCACCGACCCCGACGCCTCGCGCGCCGCGATCGAAACAATGCTGGCCGACGGACCCATCGATATTCTCGTCCACAACGCCGGCATTCACGACGACGCGCCGCTCGCCGGCATGACCACGACGCAATGGCATCGTGTCATCGATGTCTCGTTGCACGGATTTTTCCACACGACGCAACCGTTACTGCTGCCGATGGCGCGTGCGAAGTTCGGACGCATCGTCTGCGTGTCGTCCGTCGCGGCGGTGCTGGGCAACCGCGGCCAAGTGAATTACGCGGCGGCGAAAGCGGCATTGCATGGCGCCGCGAAATCGCTAGCGCGCGAAATGGCCTCGCGCGGCGTCACGGTCAACGTGATTGCCCCTGGTGTGATTGCCGGACGCATGGCCGATGCGTCGTTCGATGCCGATCAGATCAAGCAAATCGTACCGGCGGCGCGCGCCGGATCGCCCGACGAAGTGGCTGCCGTGATCGCTTTCCTCTGCTCGGACGCCGCGTCGTACGTCAACGGCCAAATCATCGGCGTCAACGGCGGCATGGCGTAGTCGGTCTGACTTCCGCGTCCGCGGCGCGGTCGTTATACTTCGCGTTCCGTTTGGCTCCGAATGACTG
>CAZZWP010000003.1:0-6079 GCA_964657965.1 uncultured Rudaea sp.
CGACTCCACCCGTGGCACCATTTGCGCCCGTTCCGCCTGTCGCACCGGTTGCGCCCGTCGCACCCTTCGAGGCGAGTGGTGCCCAATCCATCGGATCGACATCGGGCGAGCTGCCGGCGGTGGCGGTATTGCTGTCGAGCGAGATGTAACTCGATCCGTTATACGTAACGATGTTGCCCGTATTGTACGAACTGCCGACTGTCCACACGCCGCTGAATTCCGAACCGGTGGCGCCTGTCGCTCCGGTCGCGCCAGTTGGACCCAAAAGGCCTTGCGGACCCTGACTGCCCTGCGCACCTGGCGGGCCGTCCGCACCTTGCGCGCCCATCGCGCCCTGGACGCCTTGCGTACCCTGCAACCCTTGCGGACCCTGCGGCCCGAGCGGGCCTTGCACACCGATGGGACCTTGCGTGCCTTGTGCACCCTGCGCACCTTGCGGACCGCGCGCGCCTGGCGGCGAGTTCAGCGCGTACTGCGCAACCGGAACGGTATTGATGCGTTGGCGGCCGCTCAGCGACTGCTCGTTGGCTGTCGTCGTACCGACTTTGATATCCAGCCAATATTGGGTGCCGTTGAAAACGAGATCGAAATCCAGATCGGTCGTGAAAACGCCGTTGACGACCATGATCGACTGCGTGAGCGGGCCGGCGATGACATTCGAGCCGGTCTCCGAGTCATACAGCGTGAACGTGAACTGATACGTGCCGTTGGCGAGCGTGCCGCTCGCGTTGAGCAAGCCCTGGTATGTAAACGCGGTCGTCTGCGGATCCGCTGCCACCGCCTGCGTCGCGGAAAAAGTCATCAGCGCCGTGGCTACGAGCGCGCTCAATTGATTGCGTTTCATTTTCAACACCCCTCAAAACCGTTAAAGAAAATTTCGTCGCGATTCGTCGTCGGCGTAGTAGCCACGAATCCCGCGTTGATGGAATACGTTGCGGAACTGGAGTAACCCGGTACCGGCTGACCGACGGATCCAGAAAGTCGGTAACAAGAATTGCTGAACGGTTTGCCGCCGGAATCGACCACGTGCGGATCGATACTCGGCGCGCTCACCTGCGCTTGCGTGTCCGACCACGGAACGGCGGCTACACATGCCAACATGGCGGCCAGCAACGCGCCGCCCGTGGCGACGGGCCGCCTCGAATGCTTAATCATCAGTGCTCCCTAACTCTTGAAAAAAACCTAACGACGTTCGATTGCCCGCCCGTCATCACTCGCTAACTTCTCGCCGAACAAAGACTTTTAACAATCCCACCTAAGCTTGCGGGTAACCCACAGCAAGAAGGTTGCCAAATACGATTCGCACCAATCTAGCCGCCCCAACGCAGCGCCAACGACCTGCGCTGGGCTTAGGAACTAATACCCAAATCTTTTTTTTCGACTACGTCGCAATTTACTGACGATTCGTGTCAATTTTCTGCGCGATGGGCCGACTCTAACGAGAGTCGAAAGGTAGAAACCGTATTTACGGCGTGCGTGAAGGATATAAATCCGGAAGTGTGGTGGTGCTCGTCGCAACCCGGATTGTACGGGCATGTGGCCCGTTATGAAACGCGGTGGTGAGCGTGTCTCTCAGGTTCTGGGCCGTCGCGCCGCCGTAGAGCACGCGTTGAAGCTGTTTAATAGCGGCGGCTTGTGCGTTGTCAACCGCGTCGGACAGCTCGCCCAGATTGCGGGCGCCGATTTTCTTGCTGCGCGCCCAGGCGAGCAGCGCTCTCGAAGCCGCCTGCCAATCATCGGTTGCGCACGCGTCGCGAAAGGCAATCTTGGCTGACAGCTCAGATGAACTCGCCTGCTGCTCCTGAGGCACGACGGCGGTGCGCTTTCGATGACGGATCGACCAGGCGATCCATCCGATGAGAGTTACCACCCACAGAACGATGGCGATCAATGCGATCGTGCGCCAAAATTCCGACACCGGTTCTGCGCCGATAGCCGACCGCGCCGCGATGAGCGGCACGTTCGAGTTGTCAGGCGCAGCGATGGGCTGTTGCGCGGGGGGTGGCTGCGGAGCAGATGAGCCGATCGCCGGCTGCACATTCAAATCGATCTCAGGGACACTCGCGGTTTCCGCGCGATCGTGCGTCGTATCCCACCAGCCGATGCTGATCGACGGAATCACCAGCGATCCGGCACGTTTTGGAACGATCGCGAATTTGCGCTCGCGCTCACCAGTGGTCAGGTCGCCGCCGTCTTTGTTTTGCGTGCTCGCTTTATCGGGATAAATATCTGCGCCGTCGATCTTCGGCAGCGCCAACTCGGGCAGTTGTTCGAAACCCAATCCTGTGGCTTGCAGTCGTAGCGTGAGCGTCAGTGGCTCGCCTACACGCGCGTCGGTTTTGTCGTCGATTCCCTCCGCCGCCAGTGTGACAGCGCGCGCCGGCAGCCATGCATCGGTACCGGAGTTCGCCGGCCGAGCACGCACATCGAGCGTGATGGCATCGGAACGTGCACTGACGTTGTGGCCGCGAGAAAAAAAACTGTTCGCGTCATTGCGATCCATCGCGTGGCCGCGGAAGACAATCGGCGCGATCGCAACCGACCCGCTTTTTTCGCCTTGCAAAACGTAACGCCGTTCCAGCACGCGGTAGTGTTTTCCACCGACATCCGCGGAGAAATTGGTGTCCTGACCACTGACTTTCCGGACGATCAATCCGTCGGCCTGCGGATCGTCGAGCTGACCGTCGACGATATTTACCGAAAAGTATAATTTTACCGTCATGCTCACTTGTTGTTGCACGTACGGCGAGCGTGGTTCGACGGTCGTTTCGATGTAGACGTCGTCGCCGGTCCTGCCGGCGGCGGTCGATGCGGCCTGCACCGTCAACATCAACGCCTGCGTGCTTTGTCCGGCAACCGACAGTGATGGAATCGTCAGTGTTCCCGAACGCTTGGGTTCGAGCGCGACGGCCCACAGCAATTTCGAACTGGTTTGTCCGTTGACGATGTTGATCGACGTCGAGCTCTGCGTCCCGGATAAATTGAAATCCGATTCCAGCACGGAAAAATCGGGTTTCGCGTTAGCGCCGTCAGACACTTCCACATTCAACGTCACCGTTTCGCCCAACTGCATTGTGGTGCGGTCGAGCCACGCGCGCACTTCTGCGCCTTGCGCGCAAAAGCAAAACATCATCAGCCATAACGCGACGAGTCGCGCACACCCTTGCATCCGCCCGGTCATTGTCCGTTGTCTCCCTGGCCGCCTTGTCGCCGCTGATGTTCGAGCTGAAACTTTCTGCGCAACAAACCACCCGGATCATCGGGAACGCGCTGCAACCATTGCTGCACTGCTTGCTGCTGCTCGTCTTGAGCGCCTTGCTTCTCGCTGGCGCCGAGCCGGATCGGTTGGTTTTTTTTCTGATCTTTATCGTCGTCTTTCTTCAACGCTTGATCCATACCTTGGCTATAGCGTTCCTGCGATTGCTTATCCGCATCCTTCGCGCCGGCCTGTTGCTGTGCATTTTGATCGTCACCGCGATCGTTCTGTTGCCCTGCCGATCCGCTTTGCGATTGCTGATCGTTCTTGGCGCCGGAATTCTGCTCATTCTGCTGACCTTGCTGATTCTTTTTCGAATCTTGATCGGCATCCGAGGATTTCGACGATGGGTCCGAATGATCTTTTTTCTGATCCTCGCCTTTGCTTCCTTCCGAACCTTTGTCTTGCTGATCTTTACCTTGAGGATCCTTCGAATCCTGTTTGTCTTTCTCGCCTTGGTCGTTCTTCTGCTGCTGTTTCTTAAGCCACTCCTCGACCGCCTTTTTGTTTGCCGCCGCGTCGGCCATGGATGGATCGCGTCGCAGCGCATCGTCGTACGCTGCGATGGCTTCCTTGAACTGCTGTTGCTTCGCGAGCGCGTTGCCGGCGTTGTAGCGCGCATCCGCATCGTCAACGCTCTGAAAATCGCGCGCCGCGTCGGTCATATCGCCCGCGCGATAATCGGCCGCGCCACGTAGGGCCGGATTTTTTGCCAGCGCTTGCGCCTGTTTCGCATCGCCGGCATCCAATTTCGCCTGCGCTTGTTGGTCAGGACGTTCCCACAAATCCGTCCACGAAAACGCGGCGGCTGTTTGCGCATGACTGCAAAATACGAGCGGAAGCATCATCAGCCAGCCGCGACGAAATCCGGACAACGCGAGCGGCACCAGCAGCAATATCAACCAAGGGCCTCGATCGCGATAGCGCAACGTCGTGGCCTGTTGCGCTTGCGCCGACTGGGTTTGTGCAACGGCGTGCGGCGCCAGATCGTTGAGCACGTGATCGAGATCGTTCGCGTCGGTGCTGATCGGTGCATAGCGTCCGCCGCCATCGCTCGCGACCGCGGACAACGCGCCGTTGTCGAGTTTCGGCAAAACGATGTCGCCCGATGAATTCTTGAGGAATCCGCCTTGGACGAGCGGCACCGGCGCTCCCTGCTCGCTGCCGACACCGATAATCGATACACGCATTCCCGCCGCGCGCGCACGCCGAGCGGCAGCGTCGGCGTCGTTACTCACGGCATCGGAAAGTAAAACGATTTCGCCGTCATGCAAACCCGCGCCCTGAATCAGTTTCACCGCGAGATCAATCGCATTCCCAGTTGCATTGCCCGGAACCGGCATGACACTCGGATCGAGCGAATCGACGAGATTCGCCACGGTATTCGTATCGTCCGTAAGCGGCGCGACGACGAACGCTTCACCGGAATAGGCGATCAAAGCAGTCTGCGAATCGCCGCTGCGTTTCAGAATGTCCGAAATCTTGAAGCGCGCGCGTTCGAAGCGGCTCGGCTTGATGTCTTGCGCCGACATCGTGGAACTCAATTCCAACGCAATCACGCGCGCGGCGCGATTTTGATAAAGCGGCTGCGGCAGTTGCTCCCATGCGGGGCCCGCCAGCGCGAGACATGCAAGTGTCCAGCCGATCATCGCCAGCCATCGTGGCAGTTTGGATGGCGCCGCATCGCCGCCGCGGACTAAAAGGTGGTCGAGCAGATGCGCATCGACAACACCGCGCCACGCGCCCGCGTCCGGTCCGCGAGCCGACAGCATTTTCCACAGCACAGGAAGAATGGCCAGCGCGACCAGCCACCACGGCCGCAAAAAGTGGAAATTGTCAAAAAATATACTCATCGCGCAAAATTCGTCTTCCATTCGCCGCCGCGAACGCGAGTGCCGATTACCATGAGCAGCGACAAAAGCAGCGCGCCGGACAGCGGCATGTGAAAAAGCTCATCGACCGGGCGAAATTGCTGCTGCGCGTCCGCGGCCGGTTCCAGCGCATCGATGTCGCGATAAATCTTCGCGAGCTCTTGCGTGTCGCGCGCGCGGAAAAAACTTCCGCCGGTTTTTTCCGCCATCGATCGCAGCAGGCGCTCGTCCAGATCGGCGGACGGGTTCACGGTGTGACTGCCGAAAAAATCATCCATCTGCATCGATTCGGCGCCGATGCCGATGGTGTAGATTTTCACGTGTTCCGCAACGGCAAGCTCGATGGACTTGTAGGGGTCGAGCTCGCCCGCATCGTTTACGCCGTCGGTCAGAAGAATCAGCACGCGATGATCCTGCGGACGATCCTGCAACCGTTTAACGGCGAGCCCGACGGCGTCGCCGATCGCCGTCTGCCGGCCGGGAAGACCGATCACCGAATCGTTCAATTGCTTCAGCACCGTTTCGCGATCGAACGTGAGAGGCGTCATCAGGTACGCCTGACTTCCGAAAATGATCAGACCGATCCGGTCACCGACGCGGCGATGAATGAAGTCGCCGGCAATCGTTTTCACGGCGCCGTATCGACTGATCGGGCGCGCACCGATTTTCATGTCTTCGGTACTCATGCTCCCCGACGCATCGACGGCTATCAGTAAGTCGCGGCCGCTGCGCGGCAGCGCTTCCGGATCACCCAGCCATTGGGGCCGCGCGCACGCGACAACAAGAAGTGCCCAAGCGACGAGCGCGCCCAGCGTGCGCCACGGTGGAATCTGCGCCGCGCCTTCGGGCATCGCGATGTCGCGCAATGCGAGCGGAATTCGCAGCGCGCTCGACGCACCGCTTTGCGCCGGCGCAAAAACTCGCGCGACGAGCCACGGCAGCGGCAACAGAA
>CAZZWP010000003.1:6089-74224 GCA_964657965.1 uncultured Rudaea sp.
GGCCCTCGGTCTAGAACGGTTCGCATATAACGTTTCACCAACGCGGTCAACGCGGCGGTATCGTAAGTTTGCTGCGGTCGAAACGGCGCATCCAGCAGCACGCGTCCGACGCCGCGGCTGAAGTCGTCCGTTCCGACTTGTCGGTCGAGAAACGAAATCCATCGTTCTCCGCTGTAGGCGGCGGCCTCGGGTGACGAACGCAAGGTGAGACGACGAAGAAACAACGATAACGACGCGGCCAGCCTGATCGAATCGTCGCGGTTGTCGACAACGCATCGATCGAGTTCTCCGAGAATCGCATCGCGCACGCGACGCCTTTTTGCGGCGATGTATACTTTTATTGAAATATAAATTGCGGCAATCAATACGAAAGCCGCGATGATCCACCAGCCGGGCGCGGGCGGCCACCACCCGGGCGGCGGCGGCAAATGGATGTCGCGAAGCTCGGGGCCGGTTGCGGGATTCATGCAATGTTTGTCACGAGATCGGCCGCGCGGCGGTCCGTGCCTAAAACGCGCGGCAACGCCGACTCCGGTTCCGAGCGCGTATCAAGCATGGCCCAGCGCAAAGCACGTCGCTTCAGCATCGCGATGGCCGCGGCGCGTCGTTCGGCGAACAATTGCGGCCAGCGCGTGCGTAGCGTCGCGTCGTTGAAATCCAGCATTAATTTACCGCCCTCGCCCTGGACGGCGTATCGGGCCGGCGGCGGAGCTATTTGTTCCAGCGGATCGCTCATCAAAATCGCCGCGACATCGCAATGCTCGGCGAGGAGCGATAACGAACCTTCGGCCGCCGCATCAGCCGAGAAGCCATCGCTCAGCAAAATGACGCGGCTTCCCGGGCGCGCCAATCGACGTGCGCGCTGCAATCCTTGCGACAGCGATATCTTCTCACCACCGCGCGCGGCGATGGCGTCCCATTCGGCGAGCGAACGCAGAACACGTAAAGCGCCGCGCGGACCGCCATTCGGTTTTACTTCGCCGATAAATCCGGAACCGAACGCGAGAGCGCCGATGCGATCCCCACTCTGCACCGACGCCCATGCCAGAAGCGCGGCAGTGCGTGCAGCCTGTACCGATTTGAATCGCGAGCGCGTACCGAAACGCATGCTCGCGTTCATGTCGATGATCAAAAGTATACTTTGTTCGCGTTCTTCCTGAAAAAGTTTGGTATGCGGACGTCCGCTGCGCGCCGTCACGCGCCAATCCATCTGCCGAATATCGTCGCCGGGCTGATATTCGCGCGACTCGACATAATCGACGCCGCGTCCGCGAAATCGCGAACCATGTGTGGCGGATCGGTTTCCGGATACGCGCCGTGCGGGACGCGCGAAGCGGCGCGCGCGCAATCGCATTGCGATCAATTCATCCAGACTGACTTCGGTGGCACTCATGGGCGGTTTGTCGTTCGCGGTTGACTGCGGGCGAAGAAAGGAGATTTACGGCAACGGCACGCGTTCGATCAGCGCGGCGATGACCTTATCCGACGTCACCCCTTCGGCTTCCGCTTCGTACGACATCAGCACGCGGTGACGAAGCACATCGTGTGCGATGGCGTGGATGTCATCGGGCGTGACGAAGTCGCGTCCCTGCAACCATGCGCGAGCGCGCGAGCAACGATCGATGGCGATCGTTCCGCGTGGACTGGCGCCATAGGCGACCCAGCGGGCCAGATCATCGCCGTAGGTAGAACCCGAACGCGTCGCGAGCGTCAACTGGACGATGTATTCCTCGAGTGCGGGAGCCAGATGCAGGTTCAACACTTCTTCCCGCGCCTCGAAGATTTGTTGCTGAGTGAGGCATCGTGCAGGCGCGGTAACTTCGTGCAGCGCCATTCGCGCGCGCGCGCGCGTCAACTTGAGAATGCCGGCTTCGGCCGAGGCATCCGGATAATCGATGCGAATGTGCATTAAAAATCGATCGAGTTGCGCCTCGGGCAGCGGATACGTGCCTTCCTGTTCGATCGGATTCTGGGTGGCCATCACAAGAAACAGCGACGGTAATGCGTAGGTCGTTCTGCCCACCGTGACCTGTCTCTCGCCCATCGCTTCCAGAAGTGCGGACTGGACTTTCGCCGGTGCGCGATTGATTTCGTCGGCCAACAGTAAATTGTGGAAGATCGGGCCACGCTGAAATTCGAACGTGCCCTGCTGGGGTCGATAAATTTCCGTTCCCGTCAGGTCGGCCGGCAAAAGATCGGGCGTGAATTGAACGCGATGGAAATCGCCTTCGATACGCGCGGATAGCTCTTTGATGGCGGTGGTTTTCGCCAGGCCCGGCGCGCCTTCTACGAGCAGGTGCCCATCGGCCAATAGCGCAATCAGCAGGCGATCGACAAGTAAACTCTGACCGATGATGCATTCGGAGAGTTCGCTGCGCAGCGTTTCGAACGCTGCGGCAAGCGGACCGCGAGAGGTTGTATCAGGCATATCCATGCAGTTTTCGATGAGGTAGTTAATGATCGCACGGACTAAACGTCCGCGCGGCTTTATGACCACGAACGGCGCGGAAGGTTTCTTCGCAACGAGCGTCAGGCGTGAATTTTGGCAAACGCGTCGTCAACGCTTTCCGGTTTGCCTATCAAATAGCCTTGCGCGTACTCGCAGCCAAGTGCCTTTAGTTGGGCCAGCTGTTTTTCCGTTTCGACGCCTTCGGCAACAATGTCGCAACCCAGCGCATCGGCCATGTTGACGACCGCACTGACGATCGCCATGCAGCGCGGATCGTCGAGTTGCCGGATGAATCCTTGATCGAGTTTCAGCGTGTCAAAGGCGAGTTTGTGCAGATGACCCAGACTCGAGTAGCCGGTACCGAAATCGTCGAGCGCCACTTTGATTCCGACGCGATGACTATGCGCGATCAACAGGACGACTTTCGCGTAGTCGAGAATCAGGCTTTCGGTGATTTCGAGTTTGAGATGCGCCGGTGAGACGTTATGTACGCGGAGTTGCGCGTGCACACGCGCGACAAAATTCGCGTCTTCGAGCTGTCGTCCGGACACGTTCAACGCGATGAATGGCTGCTCGTCGTCGGGCAGATCGGAAAATCGCTGCAACGCGCGGCAAACTTCGCGCAGCACATATTCTCCGATCGGAACGATAAGCGACGTTTCTTCCGCGAGCGCGATGAAATCCGCCGGCGAGACGACGCCGCGTTCGGGGTGTGTCCAACGCGTCAACGCTTCGAATCCAGCGATGCTATTTTTGCCGATATTCAGAATCGGCTGCAGACGTATTTCGAGTTCTTCGCGATCGAGCGCATCGCGCAATTGACTCTCGAGACGAATTTTGTCCATCACTTGCGGCGATTCGTTGCCGCTAGCCGGCGCAACGTTCGACGCTGTCGGCGCATGGCCGGTGAACGTCGCAAGCGCCGTGCGATACCTCGATAGCTGGCTTAGCATCAACGAGCGCACCACAGGATCCGCCGCGGTAAGACGCTCGGCAAATTGCGCGCGATCGATCGGAGTGAGTTGGCAATCTTCGAGCGCCGTCGCCGTTGCGCTGCGCGGGGAATCATCCAGCACCGCCATTTCTCCGACGAGCGCGCCGGTCGTCAAGTCGCCCAGAATGACGGGCGATCCATCCCGCTTTGCCGTTATTCGCAGTATCCCCGATTCGATCAGAAAAGCGGTCGTCGGAGCATCGCCCTCGTGAAAGAGATGTTCGCCGGAGCGCAGCTCGATGCGGTTCGAAGAAGCCATCGCTGCATCATCTCCGATGCTGCGGAAGGCGGCAACTTGCTCGATTTGTCAGGTAAAAAAAAGGCCGCATTGCTGCGGCCTTTCTTGAAACGTTTGAAGTATTACTTCATCACGGGACGGTGAGAGTGCACGACAAAGTAGAACTTGCCGTCGGTACCGACAACGTGGCTTGTGTGGGCTGAGATGTACTCGGCACGCAATCTCCCGACCATGTGCCGGCTACCGTTGACGACAGGTTGTATGAGCCGCCGGGAACCGACTTCACACACGTCTGCGTGGCGCCGCCGGCAGAACTGCAACCCAGACCGGTCGGATTGCTGGAAACAGCCGTAGCGCTGGGAGCAATGATCTTCATAGTCACCGTCGAGTTGCCGGACGTTCCACCCGTGCAGCTTGGAGGAGTCGGCGATATACCGCTCGTGCAGGGATCAGTACCGACCAGATTGACCGTCGCCGTCGGCGATCCGGACGATGTCGAGAACGTGCAGCTACCCGTGCCGGGCATATTGGGAATGTTCAGATCGGCGACAACCGCAGCAGTCGCTTGACCCGATGCATTCGTGACCGGAATCGGACCACCGAGACCTGCGTTCGTACAGGTTCCGGTGAGCTGAGCGCCGGGAACCGGTGTGCCATTTCCGTTCAAGAGGGTCAGCGTCACCAGTCCACCATCTCCACCCAGCTGCGAAGGTGTGGCAAACAGGACGAGATCGCCGCTAGCAACGATCGGAACGACGGCAGACTGCCCGGCTCCCGAGAACGTCAGCGTTGGCGAACCGCTTGAACCAACGCCGGATGTGGTGACTGTGGTCACGACGCAGCCGCTGCTATCCGTCACGTCAGGAACGGTACCGCCGTTGGCTACACCATCGACTGTTCCGGTTCCGACCAAACCACTGAATGCGAACGTCAGCTGGACGCCTTGAACGGCACTTCCAAGCGCATCGTATACGCACGCTTCGACTGGCACCGAGATGTTTCCGGGAATCGGATTTGGACTGACGACCAGTTGCGCGTCCGCGACGCCCGGGAATGCGATCACAGCAATATCGGTTATCAGGCGAGTGCCGCCGGTAACGGCATCGGTACCCGTACCTTGCGCCCATACCGCAGCGATGTGGCCGAGCTTGGACACGGGATAGTTTAGCGTGGTCGTCGCGCGACCGTTGGCGTTCGTAAACGCGGGCGATGTAATGTTTCCGATTTGCGCGCGACCGACGATATACGGCAGCGTTGGACCACTGTCTTTGCTGGTGCCGGTTGTATCGTTGAGATTGAATGGTGTCGCAACAGTGAGATGGGTCTGACTCAATACCGACGTCACTCGCGCAGCGCTTTCCAGATCATCGTCTCCTGCCGGAGCGCCCTCTTCTTCTTTACCGATAACGAGCAGCGTGTCGCCCGGACCCGCACCGCCGCCTGCCGTGAGGAATTGGCCGTCTGTCGCAGTGAAGTTCGTGCCACCCGGCTGAGGATCTCCATGAACCCCGCTGATGGCGAAGTACCCATCGCTGCCGATCGGGCTATCGATCACGCCGAACTGGATCTGCGTATTCGGCAACACCGGGTTGCCCTCGCGATCGGTTCCTTGAACCGTCACGGTGAGGCTATACGTTGCGTCGGGATCAGGCGGAATCGTGACTGTCGAACCACCTTGATTTACCAACGATGCCGCCGTGGAAACGCGATTGATCAAAATTGACGGCGCATCAAAGCCGTTGAAGGAAAGCGTCAAGCTATCCAATTTTCCGTCGGATACCGCGACGGTGGTCGTGGCGCTCACCGGGTTCGAAATACCGTTGTCGACGTTGTTGTCACCGCGATCCGCCGTCGCTTGAACTTGCACCGCACCCTGTTGCGTGCCGGCCTGCAATGTCACTGACGCGATGCCGTTATGCGACGCGGCATCGACTGTCGTGCCGGTATGCGTGTTGCCGGAGCCATCGACGCCGACCAGCGTGGCGTCAGTGCCGGCGGGGCCGGTGATCTGGAACTGCACATTGGAAACGCCCGCGGGAGCCGATACCAATGCACCACTTCCGTCGGTGACGGTTGCCGAAACGACGGTGCTTTGTGGTCCGCCGGAACTTGAAATGTATACGCCACTCGCCGCGGAAACGGTGATCGATGCAGGAACGCCGCTGGAAGCGCCAGCCACGGTAATATTCAGCTGCGCGCTGATGTTCTGACTGCTGACCGGATCGACGGCGGTGACGATAAGCGTACCGGTTCCAGGTGTTTGGCCGGCATGTATGTAAATGGTGCCCGTGCCGGCCGTGACGTCAACCGGTCCGCTTCCAAGCAATGTGTGGAACTGATCGGTACCCGTCGTACCGGTGCTCGTGCTATCCAACGTTGACAGCGTCAACGTTCCCGTCGGAGTAACGGCGGCATTCACGGTGCTCGTTCCGGTGACGAAATCGCCGTTCTTATGGCGCCACGTGACGGTTACTTCAGAAATGTACGGCGAACCGAGGAAGTTGCCGGGAAACGGCGATGTTTCTTCTGCGCCAACGGTGTAAGGGCTTGCCGGCAGCGTTGTCGTGGTGGCTGTCAATGTCAACACCGTATCCGTACCGGGCGGCGAGAACACTGAATTGCTACCAGACCCACCGCCGCCGCAACTGGCAAGAGCGAAGGTCGCGAGCAAAAGTAGTAGGGATTTGCGCATGACACTCATATCGAATCTCCGAGCTCGCGATTTCATTTATTCGTCTCTCCAGCAACTATCATCGCTGCCGATCGTGAAAAGCATGTTGCACTGATTATTTAAGACTCTCATTCAAGATGCGCGGAGTAACGAAAATAAGTAGCTCCGCTTTCTGAGTTTGATCGTTCGTGTTTCGGAACAGCATACCGATGCCTGGTATATCGCCCAAGAACGGCACTTTGGTGATGTCGGTCGACTTATCGAATTCGTAAACGCCGCCAAGCACTACTGTCTGCCCGTTATCGACTAGCACCGAGGTGTTGATCTCGCGCTTATCGAGCTGGGGAACAAAACCGCCGCCGGGGTTCGGAACGAGTGAATTGATCGCGTCTTTCTTGACGTCGAGCGTGAGGAACACGCGATTGTCGGCCGTGATGGTCGGCGTGACTTTCAGTTCCAAGACCGCTTCCTTAAATTGGACCGTCGCCGTTGCGGCCCCGCTGCCGCCACCGGTGAATGCCACATAGCCGATTTCTTGACCTTGCTTGATGTCGGCTTCCTGCTCGTTGGCGGTGATGACGCGCGGACTGGAGATCAGTTCACTACGCCCTTCGGTTTGCGCCGCGGATAGTTCCAGATCGAGCAAATAATCGGCGCCAAGAATAGACAGTCCAAAACTTCCGGCAGGTGTGCTGGCAGGAAGGTTGACGTTGAGGCGGTTCGCAAGACTCGGCACTAGAACTCCAGAGCCGACGGCACCCGCAGCGCTCGATGACAAACTCGTGCTGCCGGCATTGTTGAACCGGTTGAGCAGCGCGGCATTCGTCATCTGATCCGTGCCGTTCAACGTCCCGCTTGTTGATACCAGTGTATTGTTCTGTTGATAGCCGCCGCTGATGCCGAATCGAGCGCCGAGTTGGCGAGCGAAATTGTCGGTGGCTACGACGACTCGCGATTCGATCAGTACCTGTTTGACAGGCTTATCGAGTCTGGCAACGAGATCGCGAATGACTTCCACTTGCTCCGGTGTGTCGACGACGAGCAGAGTGTTTGTGCGATCGTCAGAACTGACGCGGCCACGTGACGATAGAAATCCACTTTGTTGATTGGCGCCGGAGGCACCGCCACCGGTCGCCTGCTTCGATTTCTGCGTCAACAGATCGGCGATTTCTTTTGCCTTGCCGTAGCTAATCGGGATGTAGACGGTGATCGTATGCGCGACTTCCTGAAGTTTCATTCTAGATTCGGCAACTGCCTGCTCGCGATCGGCGATTTCCTTTTGCGGGGCCACCCAGATCACGTTGCCGTTTCTGCGTTTGTCGAGACCTTTCGCCTGGAGAACGATGTCGAGTGCTTGATCCCAGGGAACATTGATCAGCCGTAACGTCACGTTACCGCCGACGGAATCGGCCACCACGATATTCAAATCGGAAACATCGGCGATTAGCTGTAGCACCGAGCGCGTCGGAATATCTTGGAAGTTGAAGGTCACCCGATTGCCGCTGTATACAGGGGGGGCATTCGGATCCGCTTTCTTTTCTTCTTGCTTGGGCGAAATCTCGACGATGTATTGGTTGCCGGCCTGGTAGGCCAGCTGATCGAATGTTCCGCTGGCGCTGATGTCCATGTGGGCACCATTGCCTTTACCGCGCGTTTCGACGAACTGCACGGGCGTCGCGAAATCCATCACGTCCAATCGCTGTGCCAGCTGTGGCGGCAGACGTACGTTGTACATATCGACACTTAGCTTGTCGCCGCTTCTTTGCAGATCGGCTCCTGCGCCTTCACCGCTGAACGTGACAATGATGCGTCCCTCGCCATGCGAGCCGCGACGGAAGTCGATGTTCGAAACTTCTAGGCCTGGTGCCGCAAGCGTTTTTGTTTGATCCGTCGCGGCGACGGCTGTCGTCGTGGCTGAGCCGGACATGCCATTGTTGACGGTCAATACGAGGTTGTTGCCCTCAGTTTTCGTCTGATAGGTCGCCGCATGGAAAAGGTCGACCACAACGCGCGTTCGCCCGGCGGCTTCCACCGCGCTGACGGCGCTCGTTGCACCCGTGCCTACTTCGATGCGACGCTGAGTCAAGCCGTTGCGCGTGCCTGCCATATCAATGGCGATTCGCGCCGGATTCTCCGTCGTGAATATCTGGGGTTCGCCCACCGGCCCAGCGAATTGCATCGTGATTTGAACCTGGCCTCCCGAGAGCGGAGCGTATGTAATATTCTGCAGAATGTTGTCTGCGAACGCGGTCGTCGCAAACAAACTTCCGGCCAGCAGCAGGAGCCACGCAAAACCACTGCGGAATTTTCTCTCCACAGTAGCTCTGGACGTACGTCCCAGGATGTCAGCAACTATTGTCATCATTTCCAGTTACCCCCAATGGGTCGTCTATTTCTCGCCCAGCGCAATCTTCGCCGGGTGCTCCATCCAACCGCCGGTTCCATTTGAAACCAGTTCGACTAGGTCAATATGATCTTCGGCAATGGCGGTGACTTTGCCGTTGTTTTGACCCAGGTAATTACGCATGTGCACGCGATGCACGACACCTTCCGGGTCTTTCACCAACGCTTCGATGCCCGGTCCGCCACCGATCGTCCCGACCATTTTCAAACTGTCGAGCGGGTAACTTTCCATCGGCTCTTTCGGGTGTTGGTCGGGCTGCGGCCCGTTGTTCGTCGAGCTGTGTGCTTCTTGACGATCGGCCACGCTGAGTCCGAACGGATCGCGCACGTCGGGGTCGTTATCTTTATAGGTGTAGTTGAATGTCTCGAACGTCCTCAGGACAGGCAACGGCGGCACCGGAGCGCCTTTTTTTGCTTTCTCGGCAGCCACCCACCTGTCGAGATCGTCGGTGCCACTGGTGCAACCGGACAGAACAGCTAACGCGCTAAGCAAAATTAAGACTTTCAAGCCGGAGTACGGAACGAGTTTCATACTCACGCACCCCCCTGCTTGGCTGGTGCCGGTACCGCTGGTGCGCCTGGTTTTTTTGGCGCCGGTTTAGGGGTATCGCCACCCTCGTCGTCCTCTACGTAACGATATGTCCGGACCGTTCCTTCAAGCGTCAACTGACCCGTAGCAGCGGTTTTAGCATCGCTCGGCTTTAATGAAACATCGTGCATGGTCAAGATAACGACACGAGGAAGCGCAGCGACGCCACTGATAAAGTTTCCGAACTGATGATAAGTACCCACCATCTTCAGCTGAATCGGCTTCTCCGCATAAAACCCTTCTTTCACGGTCTCCGGACCTGGCTTGAATAACTGAGTATCAATACCGGTTGAAAGAGCGGTCTGAGAAACGTCAACCAATAGCTCGGGCATTTCTGTCCGACTCGGCAACTGACGCAACAACTGCCGCAGCATGTCACGCATGTCGTCCAACTGTGTGCGTAACTCTTTAAGATTGACGACCTTCGCTTGCTTGTCCGAAAAGTCTTTTTTCAGTTGTACTTCGGTTGTTTCTTTACCTCGCAACTCATCTTGGCGATCGGTGATAAAAAAATACCAGCCTCCAAGCAAAATCAGGAGAAATAAGACAATACAAAATGTGAGCTTGACCCCCTGCGGCCATCCGCCGATGTTGTTTCGGTCAAGATTTCGGAAATCGGAAAGCTTCATGGTTTGCTCTCCGAAGCCGCGGGTGTCGTCGCAGGTTTGACCGCTGTTCCGTTTGGAGGCGTCGCTTTTGACGGCGTTTTATCCATCATATTTTGTGCATTAGCTTTTTCGGTCGCAGCGGCGCGTTCTTTTTCTTTTTCTTCGGGACTGGTCAATTTCACGTTTAGACCGAACTCGAAACGATCGCGTTTATCGGCCCCTTTAGCGGCGGTCTGCTGAAGATCAGAACGTTTCAGCCACTGCGAGTTGTCGAGATTGCGCATATACGTTGCGACGCTTGCGTTGGATTGCGCGACGCCCGTTAAAGTCAGGGTGTCACCGTTCTGCTTCATCGTATTGAGGCGAACGCCATCGGGAATCGTCTTCACGAGTTCGTCGAACAAATGGACCATCTGCGAGCGATTTGCCTGCAGTTGTTCGATGATTTGTTTTCGCGCCAATAGCTTTGATTTTGTTTCTTCGAGCTGTTTGATCTCCGTCAGCTGGTCGTCTAGCTGATGAATCTGACCCTTCATGTAGGCGTTGCGCTGATCCTGATTTTCCAAGCGCGCATTCATCCACCACACCCACACGAATACCGCCAGAATCGCCACGAACGCAGCAGCGCCCAGCATCAAGTAAAACTCGCGCTCGCGAAGCTTCCGTCGTTCGGTTCGCCAAGGAAGTAGATTGATCTTTGCCATCAGTCGAAACTCCTCAGCGCGAGGCCGCAGGCAATCATCAACGCGGGCGCGTCTTGCGCTAGCGTTTGAGCCTGCACGCGAGACGACAACGACATGTTGGCGAGCGGATTGGCGACCACACACGGAACGCCAAGCTGCTCTTCGACCATTTCAGCCACGCCGCTGATGGATGCACATCCACCGGCAAGCACAACTTGGTCGACTTTGTTGTATTCGCTGCCCGCGAAGAAAAACTGCAGAAGGCGGCTGATCTGCTGAACCATCGCTTCCTTGAACGGTTCGAGTACTTCGATCTCGTAGGATTCCGGCAAACCACCTTGACGCTTGGCCAGTCCCGCTTCTTCGTAAGACAGACCGTACCGGCGCATCACTTCATCGGTGAGCTGTTTGCCGCCGAATACCTGTTCGCGCGAGTAGATGGTGCGCTGGCTCTTCAGAACGATCAGCGTCGTCATCGTCGCGCCGATGTCGACGACGGCAACCACCGCGTCTTTCGGCACCGCCAATTGGTCGGCGACGAGCTTGAATGCATTTTCCATCGCGAAGGCTTCGACATCAACGACGCGAGCAGACAGCCCGCCGAGGTCGAGCGCGGCGACGCGCAGATCGACGTTCTCCGTGCGCGATGCGGCCAGCAGCACGTTCATCATCTCCGGGTTGTCTTTCACCGGACCGACGATTTCGAAATCCAGGCTGACTTCTTCGAGCGGATAGGGAATGTATTGATTGGCTTCGACTTGGATCTGTCCTTCGAGATCGTCTTCGGACAAATCGGCCGGCATCGGAATCACTTTGGTGATCACGGCGGAACCGGCCACTGCGGCGGATGCGAATTTCGTTTTTGCGCCCGAACGATTCAAAGCGCGGCGAATGGCTTCGCCAACGGCTTCAACTTCCACAATATTTTTTTCGACGACAGCATTGGGCGGCAGCGGCTCGACCGCATAGTGCTCTACACGGTACTTACCGCCGGACTGACTCAATTGCAGCAGCTTTACGGCCGTCGAGCTGATGTCCACCCCAACCAGCGGCGGCGCTTTTACACTGAGTAGGCCCACACTTTTTCCCCTTCCCACGCGCCCTTACGAGCGATATATGCGCAACCACATTAAATACGAAACTTAACGGATTATCAACAGTATCTTTGAAAATCGCGCAAACCGTTGATTTGCCTCAGTCTTGCCCCTAATTTGCCCGCGTTTCCGCCCCGAATCCCGATCGGGTGAGCTGCTACACTTACGTCCCCGCGACCTTCATATACCCCGAGACTCCCCTCATCAACCTTGACTGCCATCACAATACCGACACGGCATGAGAATTTTTCTACGTTTACTCCGTTACATGTTGATTTTGGGAGTTTCTGGAGTCCTTTTAGCATGCCTTGCGGTCGGTGTCGCGTATTGGTTGATCGCGCCGCGGCTTCCATCCGTCGAAACATTGCGCGATGTCCGGCTACAGGTTCCACTGCGCGTATACAGTAGCGACAGCAAGCTCATCGCGACGATCGGCGAGACGCGCCGCATCCCGATCAAGATCGAACAAGTTCCTCCGCAACTTAAAAATGCGTTCCTCGCCGCCGAAGACGCGAACTTCTATAGTCATCCTGGCGTCGATTGGCAAGGCGTCGCGCGCGCGATCGGTTTGATGGTCAGCAAGCGTACGTTGCACGTACCAGGTGGCAGCACGATTACGCAACAAGTCGCGCGTGGGTTTTTTCTCAGCTCGGAAGTGAGTCTCACGCGTAAGTTCACGGAGATTTTTTTGTCGTTCCGCATCGAGCGCGAGCTGACCAAGGACGAAATCTTCGAGCTTTATCTCAATAAAATTTTCTTTGGCAACCGCGCGTATGGCGTTGCGGCGGCAGCTGAATTCTATTACGGCAAGACGCTCGATCAGCTCACGCTCGGCGAAAGCGCGATGCTCGCGTCACTGCCGAAATTTCCTTCGAGTAGCAACCCGCTGAGCAATCGCGCACGCGCGACTGAACGTCGCAAGTACGTGTTGGAACGCATGCTCGAAAACGGTTTCATTACTGCTGAGCAGCTGAAACAAGCCGACGCTGAGCCGGATCGCTCTTACGCACACGAACCGCCCATCGAAGTCGAGGCGCCGTGGATCGCGGAAATGGTGCGTCAGGATGTGCTCGACAAACTCGGCAATGAAGCGTCGACCGACGGTTACTCGGTTTATACGACGATTGATGCGCACGATCAGGACGCCGCCAACCAGGCGCTGCGCGACGACTTGATGGCTTACGATCAACGCCACGGTTTTCGCGGACCGGAAGCTCACGTCGATCTTCCTGACCATCCGTTGCCCGCCGATCTCGACAAGCGACTCGAGGCGTTTCATCCCATCGTCGGACTGCTACCCGGCATTGTCATCGAAAGCGGCGACAAATCGGCCGACGTGTATTTGCAGGACGGCCAATCGGTTCCGCTCGATATGCCCGCGGTTGCTTGGGCGAGCCGATACAAAGACGAACGTCACCGCGGCGGCGCGCCGAAGAAAGTCAGCGACGTTTTGCAGGCGGGCGATATCGTTCGTCTCGCACGCAACGACGAAGGCAAATGGAAGCTATCGCAGTTGCCGACGGTGCAAGGTGCGCTGGTCGCACTCGATCCGGAAGACGGTGCGATCAGGGCCGAAGTCGGCGGTTTCAGTTTCTCGAAGAGTAAGTTCAACCGTGCCGTGCAATCGGCGCGTCAACCGGGTTCGAGCTTCAAACCGTTCTTCTACTCAGCGGCGTTCGAACATGGTTTCACGCCCGCGTCGATCATCAACGACGCGCCGATCGTCTTCCCCGATCCATCCAAACCCAATGGGCTTTGGACGCCGCAAAACGACGACGGCAAATTCGATGGTCCGATGCGTCTACGCGAAGCGATGGTCGTGTCGAAAAATCTCGTGTCCGTACGGCTGCTCGATGCCATCGGCGTGCACTACGCGCGCGAGTTCGTGACGCGTTTCGGATTTACGTTGGAACAGATTCCGGAGAATCTTTCGATGGCGCTCGGTACGGCCGCCGTGTCGCCGTTGACCATGGCGCGTGCGTATGCCGTTTTCGCCAACGGCGGTTTCCTCGTCGATCCCTACTTCGTCGATCGCGTCGTCGATCGGGACGGTAAAGAAGTATACAAATCGCAACCGGCGGTCGCCTGCCGCCATTGTCCGCAACGGTTGCTCGAAGATGCCCGCGAACAAGCACAAATCGATGCGAAGACGAATGGCGGCGCCACGGTAATCAAGACAGCGCTGTCGCCGATTTCCTCCGCGCAAGCCGCGACGACCACATCGGCCAACGCCGACGCGAATTCTCCCAAGCTCGCACCGCGAGCACTCGATGCCCGTACCACGTACCTGATCGGCTCGCTGCTGCATGACGTCGTGCGGCGCGGTACCGGCGCGGGCGCGATGGTATTAAAGCGCAGCGATTTGGCCGGAAAGACAGGTTCGACGAACGATCATCGCGACGGCTGGTTCAGCGGCTACAACGATGCCATCGTCGCCAGTGCATGGGTAGGATTCGACGATTTCACATCGCTCGGCTACAAAGAATTCGGCGCTGAAACGGCGCTGCCGATGTGGATCAGCTTCATGCGCACTGCACTGAAAGGGGTCCCCGAAAAACCGTTCGAAATGCCCACCGGTATTACGACGGCGCGCATCGATCCCGAAACCGGACAACTCGCCGCCAGCGATGATGCGCACTCGATGCTCGAAGTATTCAAAGTCGAAGATATTGCCCGACTGGCAACGGGGCCGGAGAATCCCACCGAGCAGGAAAAGAAAGTCCAGCAGGACGCCTACGGAATTTTCTGATGCATCAGCAAGGCTCTTCGCGCAGTTCGGCCGATATGCGTCGCCGTGTCGCGCTCGAAGCGGCGCGCTTGATGAGCGAACATGGGATTCGCGACTTTCATCTGGCCAAACGCAAAGCCGCTGAACGTCTCAACGCCGGCGACAAAACGCAGTTGCCGAACAATGCCGAAATCGAAGAGGCGCTGCGCGAACATCAGCGCCTGTTTCAAGGCGACGAGCATCCGCAACTGATACGCCATTTGCGCGAAGAAGCGCGCGAGGCGATGAAGTTTTTTGCGGCGTTCGAACCGCGTCTCGTCGGCGCCGTTCTGGAAGGCACGGCGGATAAATACTCCGCGATCTGTCTTCACCTGTTCTGCGATGCGCCGGAGCACGTGATGATTTTGCTCGACGAAAACCGCATCGACTACACCGAACAAGATCGTCGACTGCGTTTTGCCCACGATAAGTTTCAGGAATATCCCGTACTCATCGTGCCGCGTGACGAGTTGCGTATCGATTTGACACTTTTGCCGCACGAAGCGATTCGCCAAGCACCGTTGGATCGCGTCGACGAAAAACCGATGCGCCGCGCGACGATCGCTGCGCTGGAAAAATTACTCGCCGACGACGGCGCGAAATAAACTCGGATTTATCGCTTCGCGATCGGTGCGTAATCGCGTTTTACCGCACCGGTGTAAATCTGGCGCGGACGGCCGATCTTCGTTTCTTTGTCCGTGTGCTGTTCGAGCCAATGCGCAACCCAGCCGGCTGTGCGCGCGATCGCGAACATGACCGTGAACATTTCCGTCGGAATCTTCAGCGCCTTGTAGATGATGCCGGAATAAAAATCGACGTTCGGATACAACTTGCGCTCGACGAAATACGGATCCTTCAGCGCGGCTTGTTCCAGTTCCAACGCGACATCGAGCAGGGGGTCCTGCACGTTCAAATCTTTCAGAACCTTGTGCGTCATCTCGCGAATGATCGTCGCGCGCGGATCGAAATTCTTGTAAACGCGGTGACCGAATCCCATCAGGCGGAACCCGGAGTTTTTGTCTTTCGCACGTTCGACCGCTTTGCCGACGTTTTTCGCATCGCCGATTTCAGCGAGCTGTTTCAACACGGCTTCGTTCGCGCCGCCATGGGCTGGGCCCCACAATGCCGCGATGCCGGCGGCAACGCACGCGTAAGGATTCGCGCCGGTCGAGCCGACCAGCCGCACCGTCGACGTACTCGCGTTCTGTTCGTGATCGGCGTGCAGAATAAATAAAAGATCGAGCGCCTTTGCGATCGTCGGATTCAACTCGAGCGGTTCGCTCGGCACCTCGAACATCATGTGCAGAAAGCGCGTGCAGTACTCGAGATTGTTGCGCGGATAACGGATCGGCCAGCCGATGGAATAGCGATAGGCGGCGGCGGCGATCGTCGGCATTTTGGCGATGAGACGAATCGCGGCGAGACGGCGCTGTTCCGGATCGTTGATATCGAGCGTGTCGTGATAAAATGCCGACAACGACGCGATCGATCCGCACAGCATCGCCATCGGATGCGCGTCGTAATGGAATCCGTGCAGAAAGTTTTTCAGCGATTCGTGCATCATCGTGTGATGCGTCACTTCGTGCTCGAACGCCTTGAACTTGGTGGCGTCCGGCAATTCGCCGTTGATCAGTAGATAAGCGACTTCAAGAAAATTGGAATTCTTCGCGAGCTGCTCGATCGGATAGCCGCGATACAACAACACGCCTTTGTCGCCGTCGATGAACGTAATCGCGCTGCGCGTGGCCGCCGTGGAAACGAACCCCGGATCGAACGTGAAGTAACCGAGATCCTTGTGCAGCTTGCCGATATCGATGGCGGCTTCGCCGAGACTTCCGCTCACTAGCGGCAACGTGCTGGTCTTGTCGCTAGCGCTATCGGTCAGCAGGACGGTTTTATCGGCCATGGCGAATTCCTTGAAAAGCGTGTGGACTCGTCCTCGATCACCATGCCGGAAATGAGGACGTTCAGGCACGACCGTGCCCGCACACGCGCATTATCGCATACGCGTTTGACAGTTAGCGCAACGAACGGTGGAACGGTCAACCGTTTCGAATCACATCGGCAAAAAAGCAAAACGCCGCTCGATAAAATCGAACGGCGTTGCGGTTGCAGCAAGTGTCGGCCGCTGAACGGCGGACGAAGTCGCGATTATTTCGCGCCGTAGCGACGACGGAATTTGTCGACGCGCCCGCCAGCATCGATGACCTTGTGCTTGCCCGTATAAAACGGGTGCGACTTGCTGGAAATTTCCACTTTGACGACGGGATATTCCTTGCCGTCTTCCCACTTGATCTTGTCCTTCGACGTCATGGTGGAGCGTGTCAGGAACGAAAAATCGGCGGAGATGTCCTGGAACACGACGTCTTCGTACTTCGGATGCGTTTCGGCTTTCATGGGAATTGTCCGGAAAACTGGCGAGAAAAGAGCGATATGGTATCGTCTTCGGCCGTCTCGGCGCAAGTAACTTGCTCTTTGCTACCGAGCATCGGAGTTCCTCTCCGCTAAAACCAAGTGACTGATGCGATTAATTTTTGTTGGCATTCTGCTGTTTTCATCGATCGCCTCGACGGGCGCGCAAACACCGCCGCCGGCCAGCGCTACGCTGCCGCCGACGAATGCGACGGCGATCGCCAATGCGCTCAACGCGTTGCCCAACCAACACGGCGCAAGCAAGGCAGACCAGCTCGCAGCCGAAGATTTATTGCACCAGTCGCAAGCCGATGAAGCGCAGGCGGACGATCTGGCACGGCAATGGCAAACCCTGCGCGATACCGCCGATGGCGCAGACGATGCCGCGGCAAAAATCGAAGCCGCATTGGCGCAAGACGATTCGGACGACCTCGACGCCTGGCGAAAAAATTTGCCGGCGCATGCCTCTTCCGGCCAACTGGAATCGATGCTGGCCACTGAGCGCGCAACGTTGACCGCCGCGCGCAGTGCGGTCACCGCACTCGACGCCGAAACTCACCAACAAAGTGCTCGCCCCACGCAAATCCGGGATGAACTGACGGCTGCTTATGCGGCGCTGGACGCGGCCAGCTTGCCGGTCGAACACAAATCCGACACTGCGCCGGTTGTCACGGCCCGACGTCTGCGCGCGCAATCGGCCGCACGATTGGCGACGATTCAAATAGCCTTGCTCGAACTCGAGAATCGCAGCTACGAACCGCGCATGCGGCTGCTCTCCGCTCAACTGCGACAGCGTCAACGCACCATCGGCGAATTGAGCCAGCACGTGTCGACGCTCGAATCGCTGTTGCTCAATCGCACCGACGAATACGTCGACGACTTGCGCACACGCGTCATGCAACAGAGCGCGAATATCCCCGCTAACGCACATCTTTTGTCGGAGGCGGCAACCACGAACATCACGCTGACCAATCAGTTGGCGCAGACGATCGCTCGCTTGTCGGAATTGCGTGTACAAAAACAGGAGTTGGACGCGACGCGTCAGGAAACCGAACAGGCGCTGCAAAATACGAATGAACGCATTCGCATCGGCGGCGTGAGTGAGGCGGTCGGCCTGATCCTTCTCGCCGAACAGCGCAAACTGAAGTCCGTCGGATTGCTCAAGCGACAACTCGCGTCGCTGCAGACCGAACTGGCCGGCGCGCGCATGGATTTGATCGCCACTCGCGAACGTCAGACCGCACTGACCGACATCGATTCGGTAGTCGATCAGACCCTGCGTCGCGCACCGAATATCCCCGCGGACAGACTGGACGACGTGCGTTCGCAGCTACGCTCACTGCTCGGCACACGCGTAGAAATCGTCTCGCAACTTACTGCACAACTGCGCCGGCTCGCCGAGTCGCTGGGCGATGCCGAGCAAGAACAGACGATCGTCACCGACACGACCGCCGAGCTTTCCGCGAAGCTCGACGAACGCTTGCTCTGGACACCCAGTCACGCGCCGGTGAGTTTGTCGTGGCTGATGCAATTGCCTGCCGACACGTTCAATTTTTTCTATTCGCGTCGTTGGGTCACGTCGTTCCAGAACGCGGCGAGTTCCGTTGTCGCCCGGCCGCTGACCGCGATCTTGGGTTTTTTCGCCCTGGTCGTTGCCATCGTGGCCAAACGCCGTGCGCCGAAACGGCTCGAAGCGCTAGCCGTGCCGATGCGGCGGATGCGAACCGACAGTTATGCGCTTACCGGCGAAGCGCTCGCGTGGACCGCGCTTTGCGTCGTACCCGCTCCGCTCGCCGTCTGGATGCTCGGCCGGCTGTTTCAGCAAAGCGAAACGAGCGCTGCGAGTTTTTCCGATGCTATCGCCAGCGCGTTGATCGCGGTCGTCATGCCCGTCGCCGTACTCGCTCTCATGCGCGCGCTGACGATGGAAAACGGACTCGCCCAATATCATTTCCGCTGGCCGAGACCACGACGCGAAGCGCTGCATAGCGGCGCGCCGATCCTCGCACTCATCGCCGTGCCGACGACATTTCTGATCAAGATGATGTCGCGTCCTGACATCGACGCGCCGCTCGACACGTTCGGACGCGCACTGCTCGTCGTCGCACTCGCGGCAACCGGATGGATCAGCTGGTGGTTCTTCGCGCCGGGTCGATTGTGGACATTGCGTCAGGTCGTTTTGCAGGAACCGATACGACTGCGCCAATTCGTTCGCATATTTCTTTCCGTCATGTGCGGCATCTTCGCCGTGCTGGTGCTTCTCGGCTACGTGGTCACGGTCGATACGCTTGCCACGCACATGGTCGAAACGATCGGCATTGCGCTGATCATCGCCACGTTGCACGGACTGGCCGTGCGCTGGCTCGTGCTCGGTGAACGCCGGCTGGCCTTCAAGCGTATGCAAGCGAAGTCGGAATCCGCCGCTGCCGAAAACACGTCGCCCGACGGCGAGGCACGTCCCGAACTTCCGGAAGCCGAAGAAATCACTATCGCCAGTCTGAGTGCGCAAACACGCCGACTGCTGCGCGCCTTGACGATCGTCGTAACGGCCAGCGTACTGCTGTGGGTTTGGTCCGATGTCACGCCCGCGTTGTCGTATCTCGGCGACACGAACGCGTGGACGTTGACGCAGGCCGTCGATGGCAAGGAAGTCAGCATCAAGGTCAGTTGGCGCGATCTGATCGAAGCGTGCGTGATGATCGTGCTCACCTGGGTCGCGACACGAAATCTTCCGGGCTTACTCGAAGTGGGTGTGCTGCGCCGATTCCACGTCGATGCCGCCACGCGGTATGCGGCCACGAGCGTGACGCGTTATCTCATCGTCTTCACCGGCGTGATTCTCGGATTGTCGATGCTCGGCTTGCGTTGGGCGAATCTGCAATGGCTGGCCGCGGGATTTTCCGTCGGGCTCGGTTTCGGCATGCAGGAAATTTTCGCGAATTTCATTTCAGGTTTGATCGTCTTGTTCGAACGCCCATTCCGCATCGGCGATATCGTCACCATCGGCAATGTCGAAGGCACGGTCGCGCGCATCCGCACACGCGCGACGACGATCGTGGACTGGGACAACAAAGAAGTCGTCGTCCCAAACAAGAGTTTCATCACCGACCGGCTCGTCAACTGGACGCTATCGGATTCGACGACGCGTATCGTCATCAAAGTCGGCATCGCCTATCGCAACGATCCGCGCGCGGCGCAAAAAATTCTGCTCGACGTCGCGAATTCACACAAGCAGGTGTTACGCGATCCCGCGCCGAGTTGCCCCATGACCGGTTTCGGCGACAGCACGCAGAATTTCGAGTTGCGGGTTTACGTCGGCGAAATCAGCCAACGCGGATCGGTACAGAACGAGTTGCAATTCCGCATCGTCGATGTGTGCCGCGAGCACGACATCGAACTGGCATTTCCACAACGCGACATCTGGATTCGCAATCCGGAATCGTTGCGGCCGAGCACCGACGAAGCCGAAAACGCAAACAAGCAAAAACTGTCGTCAAGCTCCGAGCGTGCCGGCGATTAGCGTTTCGAAGCGCATTTGATCGATATCCATCACGATGCGCGCGTTCGCCGGATTTCCCAGTCGTTTGTCCCAATCCACGACCGTCGCACCGCGCGTCAGCGAACCGTTTAATTCGATGGCGACGTGACGATCGTCGGCCGTGCGAACGATATCCGGCTCCAACGTCACGGCCAACGCCAACGCATCCGCCACCAGTAGACGTGGCCGGCCTCGCTGCACGGTCCATTCGCGCGTCTTCTTCGAGATCGAATCATAAAATCTCGACAGTGGCGATTTACTCTCGAACCACTTATCGAGCTTCGCAAACTCGATGCCGTGTCGCGTCGTCAGTTCCCAGTCCACAAGTGTAAATTGCGGCCAAGTGGAAAAAACGACATGGGCGGCTTCCGGATCGAATCCGATGTTGAATTCGGCAGGAATCAACTGCGTGTTGCCGCGCCCGGTGACGGCGCCGCCCATGATGACGAGTTTTGCGATGCGTTCCGGTAACGTAGGATCCAATCGAAGGGCGAGCGCTAAATTGGTCAATGGCGCAATACACGCAATGACGAGCTCGCCCGCGTGTTCGTGCGAGAGCCGCACTATCGCGCGAGCGGCCTGCTCATGTTCAGCGCCGCGGCGGCTGGGCATGTAACCGGTATCGCCGAAACCGTCGTTGCCGTGCACGAACGCCGCATCGGCGGCGGGCAGCACGAGCGGATGGGCGCATCCGGCGAACACCGGCGTGTGCGCGCCGATGACGTCGACCAACTTCAACGCATTGGCGACGGTGTTCGTCAGCCCGACATTCCCCGCCGCAATCGTCAACGCGACGACTTCGGCGTGCGCGTGCGCCAGCATGATCGCCAACGCATCGTCGACGCCGGGATCAGTGTCGATTAAAAGTTTCGTGCGCTTCATCGAAAATTCCGAATCATCTCTGGCGTCATGCTATCCCAAGCGGCGGGCGACGATGACGCGACGTCCCGATCTCCAAGGAATATCGCTTGAAGGAGGCAGCAATTTTACGTCGTCGAATCCCGCCGTCTTCACACGCTCGACAATATCGATTCCGTAATCGCGATAGACCAGAATCTGTTTGCCGCCGCGCAGCGGATCGGTATGAAATGACGGCGGCAATACGTTTTCCACGATGCCGCGCATCAAGCGTGCCCGCTCTATTGTGCGATCGCCGTCACTCAATGGCACCGTGAACAGCATCACGCCGCCGATTTTCAAGACGCGATGCAACTCGCGAAATGCGCGCGCGTCGTCGGGCACATGCTCGAAGACTTCGGTGTGCGTGACGAGATCAAAACGGTGATCGGCGTAAGTCAGGCACTGCACGTCTTCGCAACGGACGCCATCACGAACATCGCCTGGCGCGACATCCGAAAAATATTCGGACGTCGCGAGATTGCGCGTGTGATTGCCGAGGTAATTCACGAGCGGACCGCGCGCGGATAATTCGCACGCGTCAGAAGATCCCAAATCGATCGACGACTGTTTCAAAGCCCACCCGATCGACAGATGCACCGCACTGGCGCCGCAACGACTACAACGGATTCCGATTTCGTCGTCGCGCAGGCGGACGATGAGCGTCGGACCACAAAACGGGCAACGCCGCGCCGCCATCGCAAATTCGCGCGGACGCATCAACGCGAGGGCTGCCCGCATCCGCGACATCACGCGCCCGCGTAACGCGCGCCGCTGCCGATCCATCGGTCGACGAGACGCTCCGTGAGTTCGGGGTAATCGCGCAGCATGATTTCGCCCGCGCGCTGCACCGACGGCAATAGATGCGCATCGCGGCTGATGTCGGCGATGCGCAACGCAAGCTGCCCCGTTTGGCGCGTGCCGAGCACTTCGCCGGGGCCGCGCAATTCCAAATCCTTTTCGGCGATGCGGAATCCGTCGCCGGTTTCGCGCAAAACATCCAGACGCTGACGCGCCATCGGCGACAGCGGCGCCTGGTATAAAAGTACACAACTCGACGCGGCGCTGCCCCGCCCGACGCGTCCGCGCAGTTGATGGAGTTGCGCAAGACCGAGGCGTTCGGCATTTTCGATAATCATCAGACTGGCATTCGGCACATCGACGCCGACTTCGATCACCGTTGTCGCCACCAGCAGCGATGTCCTGCCGGTCGAAAAATTATCCATCGCCGCCTGTTTCTCGGTCGGCCTCAAGCGACCGTGCACAAGATCGATGCGATGCTCGGGCAGTGCGTTCGACAATTCGAGATAGATCGCCTCGGCGGCCTGTGCTTGCAGTTGTTCGGACTCTTCGATAATCGTGCAAACCCAATAGGCCTGACGCCCGTCGGCGCACGCAGCGCGGATGCGCTCGACCACCTCGCCGCGTCGACTGTTCGCGATCGCGACAGTCGCCACCGGCGTTCGACCCGGCGGCAGCTCATCAATGGCCGACACGTCGAGATCGGCATACGCCGTCATCGCCAGTGTGCGCGGAATCGGTGTCGCGGTGAGCACGAGTTGATGCGGCACCACGTCGGCCGACCGACCTTTATCACGCAACATCAATCGTTGATGCACACCGAAGCGATGTTGTTCGTCGATGATGACGAGCCCGAGTTTCGCGAACTGCACGCCCTCTTGCATCAGCGCATGCGTACCGATGGCGATGTTTGCCGAGCTTGCCAGCGCGGCCATCGCGCTCGCGCGGGCCTTGCCTTTGAGTTTGCCGGCAAGCCAGACGACATCGACGCCGAGCGGCTGCATCCAGCGCTGGAAATTGCGGAAGTGTTGCTCGGCGAGCAATTCGGTCGGCGCCATGAGTGCGACTTGGTAACCGGCTTCGATGGCAGTTAGCGCAGCGAGCGCAGCCACGACCGTCTTGCCGGAACCGACATCGCCCTGCACGAGACGCAGCATCGGTTGCGTCGTGGCCAGATCGTTCACGATCTCGCTGGCAACGCGCTTTTGGGCTTTCGTCAAGGCGAACGCGAGGTGTCCGAGAAACTTCGTGCGCAATTGTCCGTCGCCATCGAATTTGGGTGCCGAATGACGACGCGCTCGGGCACGAAGCCGCTTCAGACTTAAATGCTGCGCAAGCAATTCCTCGAACGCTAAACGTTGTTGTGCCGGATGTATGCCGACCGCCAGCGCAGCCAAGTCTGCGTCGGGCGGCGGTTGATGCACATACAGCAGCGCATCGCGCAACGATGATAATTTGTATAGTTTGCGTAATTGTGGAGGAATTAACTCCAGCGCATCGTCGTTCGGCAAACGCTTAAGCGCGTTTTCGATCAAGCGAACAAGACGCGGTTGGCCAAGTCCTTCCGTCGTCGGGTAAACCGGCGTCAATCGCTCGTCGACGGCCGTTTCCGGACCATCGGCGACCCGCTTATATTGCGGATGCACCATCTCGAAACCATTTTTCGAAAACCGCGGTTCGCCGAAACAGCGAAGCGATCCGCCGATGGCGAGCTGATTGACTTGCGCGTTGTTGAAATGGAAGAACCTCAGCGTCAGCGTTTGACGCGAATCGTCGCTGATCGCGATGCGCAACTGCGGACGGTAGCGAAAACTTTTTTCGATCGCCTCGATGCGGCCTTGCACTTGCGCCGCTTCGCCGTTGCGAAGATCGTTGATCGGCGTGATGTGCGTGCGATCTTCATAACGCAGCGGCAAGTGGAACCACAAATCCTGCAGCGTGTTGAGTCCGACGCGGCGAAGAATATCGGCCAGCGCGGGGCCGACGCCGGGCAGTATCTCGACGGAAGCGGTCGGATCATTCGATGAAGGATCGCGTGCTGCGGCCGCGAAACGTTTCGCGCGCGGCTTCGACGCTTCAATCAAGCTGGAGGATGGCGTCGATTTCAACCTGTGCTCCGCGCGGCAACGAAGCGACGCCGATCGTCGAACGCGCCGGATACGGCGGTTGGCAATACTCCGCCATCACCGCATTGACGGCGGTGAAGTTGCCTAAATCGGTGAGATAAATGCCGACGCGCACGATCTGCGCGAGGGAAGCGCCGGCCGCCTCGCACACCGCTTTCAAGTTTTCGAAGACACGCCGCGTTTGGAACGTGATGTCACCGGTCACCAGTTCACCGGTACCCGGATCGAGCGGAATCTGTCCGGAAAAATAAACGGTGTTGCCAGTACGCACGGCCTGCGAATAAGGGCCGATGGCTTTCGGCGCGCGATCGGTGTGAACAACGTTGCGTGTCATGGAACTTCCCACTGAGTCGAATGCGAAGCGTAACGCAAAAACGAGCGCTCAAGGATAGCGATACACCGCGTGCACCACGGGCGCATTGCGCACGCGCCGCATCACGGCGGCCAGATGTTTGCGGTTGCGCACTTCGATGGTGAACATCAGCGTGGATGTTTGCTGATCGCGTTCCTGGTATTCGACATTCTCGATGTTCGAGTCGCGTTCGGCGATGGCGGCCGCGACGGTGGCGAGCACACCGGGTTTGTTGTCGACGACGATGCGCAAACGCGCGCGATAATCGCCACTGACTTCGCGATCCCAACCGATAGCGACGATACGTTCCGGCGCCTTGCGATATTCCGGCGCGTTCGGACATTCGAGGCGATGCACTACGATGCCCTTGCCGGACGACAAATAACCGAAAATCTCATCGCCGGGGACCGGATAACAGCAGTTGCCGAAACTGAGCACGCCGCGTTCGGCGCCGGTGATCAGAATTTTTTCCGACACGCGCGATGACGTTTCGCCGATCTGTCCGTCCTTCGTATCGGACAATTGCGCGGCGACCTGATCGGGCATGCGGTTGCCGAGGGCGATGTCGGCGAGCAATTCTTCCAGACGTTTGTAACGCGCTTCGGCCAGGAATCGATCGAGCGTCGCCGGCGGAATCGCATCAAGACTCAAATTGCGCGCGTCGAGAGCGCGATCGAGCATGCGATGACCGAATTCCACCGCGTCTTCGTGCTGCAGCCGTTTCAGGAAATGCCGAATCGCGGTGCGGGCGCGCGCGGAAACGACCCATTCCAGCCATTGCGGATTCGGCAATGCGGACGGCGCCGTGATGATCTCGACCGATTCGCCGGAGTTCAACCGTTGACGCAACGGCACCAGTTTTTTATCGACCCGCGCGGCGACGGCGTGCGTGCCGACATCGGTGTGCACGGCGAACGCGAAATCGAGCGCGGTGGCGTTGCGCGGCAATGCGAGAATTTGTCCCTTCGGCGTGAACAGATAAACCTCGTCCGGGAACAAATCCACTTTTACATTTTCAAGGAACTCGATTGAGGACGCTTCGCGCGTTTGCGAATCGACCAGACCTTCAACCCATTCGCGCGCACGAGTTTGTGCAGCCGTCGCATGCTCGGCAGTTTTGTACGACCAATGCGCCGCGACGCCGCGTTCCGCAATTTGATCCATGTCTTCGGTACGGATCTGGATTTCGATCGGGCCACCGAACGGACCAAACAACACGGTGTGCAACGACTGATAGCCGTTGGCTTTCGGGATGGCGATGAAATCCCGGAATCGCGAATCGAGCGGTTTATACAAAGCGTGAATCGCGCCGAGCGCGTGGTAGCAATCCATCGTCGCCTGTACGACGACGCGGAATCCGTAGACGTCCATCACTTGCGCGAATGTTTTGTGCTCGCCGCGCATTTTCGTGTAAATGCTGAAGGGGGACTTGACGCGGCTCACCACGCGATGCCGAATAGTCTCGAGGTTGAGTCTCGTCGATAGCGCACTTTCGATCTTACTTAAGACTTCGCGACGATTGCCGAATACGCTCTTGATGCGGTCTTGGATGACGCGATGGCGCAGCGGGTACAGCGCGCGGAAGCCGAGTTCCTGCAACTCGGATTTGAACTTGTTCATGCCGAGCCGTTGCGCGATCGGCGCGTAGATATCGAGGGTCTCGCGTGCGATGCGTCGCCGCGACGTCGGATCCATCGCGCCCAGCGTGCGCATGTTGTGCAGACGATCCGCGAGCTTGATGAGGATCACGCGCAAGTCGCGCGCCATTGCCAGCAACATTTTGCGGAAACTTTCCGCGGCCGCTTCTTGCAGGCTGCGGAACATGACTTTGTCGAGCTTGGTCACGCCGTCGACGAGCGTCGCGACCGTCGGCCCGAAATCGCGTTCGAGTTCCGGCCGAGATAGCGGCGTGTCTTCCAGGGTGTCGTGCAGAATCGCGGCGATGATCGTTTCCGCATCCATGCCGAGATCGGCGAGGATGGCCGCGACAGCCACGGGATGCGTGATGTAGGGTTCGCCGCTTTTGCGCTTTTGTCCCGCGTGGGCGTGCGCGCCGATTTGATACGCGTTGATGACGCGCGCAACTTGATCGCGCGGCAGATATGCCAGCCGACTTTCCAGAGCCAGCACGTCGGCAGGTAGGCTTTCCTGCAGCGCCGTGCTCATCCTGATCTCCTTACCGGGTCAGGCCGCCACGCGTGTACAGTACGCCGTCTGTCGACTGCGCTGCGGACTTCGCGTGGCGTCGCTTGAGTGCATTACAGGTCGTCGCCGCCCTTGGTCAGATCGTCGTCCATTTCGGCGGCGGCCCATTCCATGGCTTCACGTTCGGCCTTCTCGCGTTCTTGCTTGTCGATCTCGGAAATGAGTTCGTTCGTGACTTTGCGCGATGCGATTTCACGCAGTGCGAGTACAGTCGGCTTGTCGCTGGTGCCTTCCACGAGCGGATCGGCGCCCTTCGACAATTGACGTGCGCGTTTGGTCGCCATCATCACCAGCTCGAAGCGGTTATCGACCACTTCCAGGCAGTCTTCAACGGTAATACGTGCCATATAACCTCAAATTTTACTCAAAAATATTGTCTATTCATAAGTTTACGCGTCGCACATTGTAGCGGCATCGCCGCATTTCGCGCAAATTAACGGCGACGCACTAAACTTATATGGGAACGCATTGTGCTGTGCAAAAGAGTCCTCATTTGCTTTACGCTAGTCGTTCTGACCGGCTTTGTTCGCGCGTGAGGGCGGGTAGCGTCGGATTTTTTAGGAAACGGATACCCTAACGCATGCAATTTTCGTCATTGATTCCCCGTTGGGGCCTTGCTGCCCTGACGCTTACGCTCGTCTCCTGCGCCACGCCGATGCCCCGCACGGACGACCCGCTGCAAAACTACAATCGCAAGGTCTACGCCTTCAACGATTTCGCCGACCGCGCGGTGATTCGTCCCGTCGCCGTGGGCTATCGGAAAGTCACCAATGACACGACGCGGCGTTTGCTCAGCAATTTCTTCGCGAACATCGAATCGCCGATCACGATCGCCAACGATTTGCTACAGGCCAACGTGAAAGAAGCGGCTAAAGCGACTGGCCGTCTGGTCATCAATACGACGATCGGCGTGGTCGGTTTCTTCGATCCGGCGAGTGAACTCGGCATTCAGGCGAGCGCGTCGGATTTTGGCGTGACGCTCGCGAAATGGGGCGTGCCGGAAGGTCCGTACATCGTCTTGCCGTTGTACGGCTCGACGACGTTGCGCGATATCGGGCGCATTCCTGTCGATGATTATTTTTTCGATCCGCTGACGTGGTACTCGCGTGAGCACGATCTGAATTTCGACGCGCAGTATGCGCCGACGCTTTTGTATCTGATCACGCTGCGCTCGACCGGCATCGACGCCGAAGGCCTGCTGGAAGGCGTCTACGATCCTTACATCTTCTATCGCGATGCCTACCGTCAACGGCGTCTGTACGAAATTTATCGCGGCAATCCGCCGCTGGAAGCGATTCAGACGCTGCAGGGCACCGGTGACGTCGACGACGCCGACAAGCTCATCGAAGAGCAGCAAAAGTTCGAGAAACAAAAAACGACGGCGCCCACCGGTCACTAAACGCGGTCACGTCATCCCGATCAATCGATCGACTTCGGTCAGATGTGCCAGATTGCGCAATCCTTCCGGCACTTGTTTGAAGCGAAGCGTCACACCCTGACGCTTCGCCCGTGCCGTCCACGCGATAAGAACGGCGAGTGTGGCGCTATCGGATTTTTCCAGCGCACTTAAATCGATATCGAGCATGCTGCCGCTGCGTCCCGGCTGCGGCATGCGCGCGAGCGCGGATGCCGCATTGGCGAATGAGATCGCACCGGACACGCGCAGCGTGCCCATCGTATCGGATTCGACGCTGAAAAAAGGTGCGGGATTCATCGAATCATTTCTTATTCGGATCCATCGCTTCCAACGCGTTGGCACCTTGCGATTCCAGGCGCTGGGTCAGCGCGTCCAGACTCGATTTCGCGATTTCCGCCGACACCTGATTGCGGTAATTGGTCACGTAGGAAATGCCTTCGATGATGACGTCGTAGGCTTTCCAATCGCCCGCGGGTGTTTTGCGGAAGGCGTAATCGACCGGGACGGTTTTGCCGTCGTCGAGCACGACTTGTGTGCGGACCAGCGAGCGCTTGTCGTTCAGTTCCCCCTGAAACGGCAGTACTTTGACGCGACCTTCAGTGTATTTGAGCAATCCTTCGGCGTAGCGGTGCGTGATGGAGTTGTACATCGCCTTGGCGAAACGCGCGCGTTGTTCGGGCGTGGACGTTTTCGCGTTCTGACCGAGCACGAGAATCGACGCATAGTCGATATCGAAATGCGGCAGCACGATATCGTCGATCGTCTTCAGCAACGCTTCGCGGTTGTTCTGCAATTCCGTACGCCGCGCATCCATCGTCTTGCCGAGATTGTCCACCAGCGTTTGGACTACCTCGTTCGGCGCGGCGCCGTCGGCGAAAACCGGCGCGCTCGCGGCGACGAAAAGTATACAAAGCAATGAGTATAAAAATTTACCGAGCGTATTGTCCTTCACGTCATTTCTCCTGAGGCTTCGTGGATTTATCGGCGGGCGGCGCGGTGCCGGCCGCGGGTGGCGCCGGCGCATTCTTGTCGCCCGGCTTGCCGGAATCATTGCCGACCAGATATTTACCGATCAGCTCTTCCAGCTGCATCGAGCTTTGCGTGAGCACCACTTCGTCGTTGTTCTTGAAATTGTCCGGCGATCCGCCCGGCTGCAGCGAAATATACTGGTCACCCAATAACCCGCTCGTGAACACCGCGGCGGCGGAATCATCCGGAATCTTGTCGAAATGCTTGTCGATCGACAGCGAAACCAGCGCATCGAGTTTGTCCGGCTCGAGCACGATATCGCTCACCGATCCGACGCGCACACCGGCTACTTTCACCGGCGCGCGCAACTTGAGCTGGCCGATGTTCGTGAACCGCGCCTTCAGCGTGTAGCTGTCGCCCTGCCGGTAATTGGCCAGACTCGTGGTCTGTGTGGCGAGGTAGGTGAGCGCGGCGAATCCGAGCAAGATGAAAAGCCCGGTGCCGATTTGAAACGATTGTCGTTGTGCCATGTTCTTGGTCCTGCGGTTACATCAGGAAAGCGGTCATTACGAAATCGATCGCCAACGTGGTGATCGACGAAAAAACGACGGTGCGCGTCGTCGCATAGGCGACGCCTTCGCTGGTCGGTGCGGTGGTGTAGCCCTGAAACGTGGCGATCAATGTACACACACCGCCGAAGGCGAGTGATTTCCACAACCCGTTGACCACGTCTTTCCACACATCGACGCTCGACGTCATGTTCGACCAGAACGTGCCGTTGTCCAATCCGAGCCACGCCACGCCGACGAGATGTGCGCCGAGAATTCCCATCGCGTTGAACACGCACGCGAGGATCGGCATGGCAATGATGCCCGCGATGAAACGCGGCGCGACGACGAACGCGAGTGGATCGACGGCCATCATTTCCATCGCGTCGAGCTGATCGGTCGCGCGCATCAAACCGATCTCGGCGGTGATCGACGTGCCCGCGCGACCGGCGAACAACAACGCTGTCACGACCGGACCCAATTCGCGATACAACGACAGCGAAACCACGCTGCCGAGCGCGGCGGTGCCACCGAAAATCGACAGCACGTAATACAACTGCAACCCCAGCACCATGCCGACGAATAAACCGCACGTCATGACGATGACCAGACTCATCGCGCCGACGAACCAGACTTGTCGCGCCGTTTCGCCAATGTGCTTCAGGCTGGCAGGAATCGCGCGCAGGATCAGCACGAGGAACAGTCCGCATTCGCCGATCTGTGCGATACCGGACATCATCCGTGACGGTTCTTTGCGCACGGTGCTCATGCCTTCGTCTCGCCGAGGCCAAGCTGCGTCGCGTAATCCGGCGCCGGATATTGAAATGGAACAGGCCCGTCGGCTTCACCGCTGAAGAATTGCCGTGTCCACGGCGTATCCCCGCGCGCAAGCGTTTCAGGATCGCCATGCGCGGCGACTTTTCCGCCGGCAATCAAATAAATCTGGTCCGCCGCGCGACGCACTGCCTGCAGTTCGTGCGCGACGAGAATGCTGGTGATCCCCAATGTCTCGTTGAGCATGCGGATCAGTCGCAAAATCTGGTTGAGCGCGATGGGATCCAGACCGACGAACGGTTCGTCGTAAATGATCAGCATCGGATCGCGCACGATGGCGCGCGCCAACGCCACGCGACGCACCATGCCGCCGGACAATTCGTTCGGCATCAATTCCGCCGCGCCGCGCAGACCGACCGCCTGCAACTTCGTCAACACGATGTCGCGCACCAGTTCTTCCGGTAATTTCAGATGCTGGCGCAACGGAAACGCGACGTTTTCGAAAACAGTAAAATCCGTGAGCAACGCGGAATTCTGAAACAGGTAGCCGATACGTTCGCGCAAATCGAACAGCGCGGCGCGATCGAGCTTCGTCACGCTCAATCCGTTGACCATAATTTCGCCCGCGTCGGGTGCGAGCTGGCCGGTGATGTGGCGCATCAATGTCGTCTTGCCCGTGCCGCTCGGGCCCATCACCGCCGTCACTTTGCCGCGCGGGATGGTCAGGCTGACGTTGTCGAAAATCGTCTTGCCATTCAGAACAGTACTCAATCCCGAGATCCGAATCAGCGGATCGCCGGCCGAGCTGTTTTCCTTGGCTGGCAACGATTTCTCGGTCATGAAGGCGGACTTAAAACGAGGGCGACTACCTTACCCGACCCACCCTCGTTGCGGAAGCATTGATTTCCGCGCGGTTAAGCGCAGCGTCAGCCGATCAAATGCGTAGAAGATCGGCGAGCAATGCGGTGTGATCTCGCGTGGGCATCGCCTCACCGCGTCGGCGATGTTCGACGATCGAACAGATTTCGTCGAGCGCCGAATCGAACTTGTCGTTGACGACGATGTAGTCGAACTCGGCCGCGTGTTCGAGATCGCGACGCACATCGGCCAGTCGACGCAAAATCGTTTCTTCCGAATCCGACGCCCGCGAACGCAACCGCCGCTCCAACTCCGCGCGCGACGGTGGAAGGATGAAAATACTCACCGTGTCGCGCATGCGTGCCCGCACCTGTTCGGCACCCTGCCAATCGATTTCGAGCAGAACGTCTTTCCCGTGCGCCAGCGTTTTTTGCACCGGTGCTTTAGCCGTCCCTTTCAAATCGCCGTGGACAACCGCGTGTTCGAAGAATTCGCCGCGCTCGATCATCGCCTCGAATTCCACGCGCGACACGAAGTGATAATGCACGCCATCGATTTCATTCGGTCGCGCAGGTCGTGACGTGTACGAAATCGACAACTCAAGATTCGGTTCCCGATCGAGCAACGCGCGCGTCAGCGTCGTTTTGCCCGCGCCGGAAGGTGCCGCGACGATGTAGAGAGTACCGGTCACAGTAGGCTATTCGATGTTTTGCACTTGTTCTCGCACTTGTTCGATCAAGACTTTCAATTCCACTGCAGCCTGCGTCGTCCGCTGATCGACCGACTTCGATCCGAGCGTATTGGCCTCGCGATTGAATTCCTGCATCAGAAAATCCAGGCGGCGGCCGACCGCTTCGGGCAACGCCAGCACGCGTTTGGCTTCTTCGACGTGAGCGCTTAAGCGATCAAGTTCCTCATCGACATCCATGCGTGACAACTGCAACACCAATTCCTGTTCCAGGCGGCCCGGATCGGCCGGCTGTTTGATCTCAGCGAGTCGCGTTTCCAGACGCGCCCGCAAACCGACGCGAATCTGCGGCAGCCACGTGCGGACTTCCGCAACGATGCGCGCAACGGCATCCAGCCGCTCGCGCATGAATGCGACGAGGCGCTCGCCTTCGCGCTGGCGCGTCGCGATCATGTCGGCCAGCGCGCGATCGAGCAGATCGAGCGCGGCCTGGCGCAATCCGTCCTGATCGATTTCCTGATGCACGAGCACGCCGGGAAATTCGAGCAAGCCGGCGAAGTCGGTCGACATATTCGGGAACCGTCCGCTCAGCGATTTCGCCGCGCGTTCGAGTTTGTCGATCACCGCGTCGTCCATGCGAATCTGCGCCATCGCCGCGTCGACGGGTCGAAAACGCAGCGTGATATCGACTTTACCGCGTGTCAGTTTCGCCGCGATGCGTTCGCGCAGCGCCGGTTCGATGGCGCGCAGCTCTTCCGGCAAACGCGGCGACAATTCCAGATAGCGATGATTCACCGACCGCAACTCGAACGCGAGCGCACCCCACGGCGTTTCCGTCTCCGCGCCGGCAAAGGCGGTCATGCTGCGAATCATGCGAATCCCCGTTTCGACGAAAGCGCAATGGTAAACTGTACGCCTCGCCTGCCGGTACTTTTTCGATGTCGTCTCCTTCACGTCCCAGCGGCCGCGCGCCGGATGAACTTCGCCCCGTTTCAATCGAACGCCGTTTCACACGCCACGCCGAAGGATCGGTGTTGGTCTCGTTCGGCGACACGCGCGTCCTGTGCACGGCCAGCGTCGAAGAAAAAGTGCCACCGTTCCTGCGCGGCAAAGGCGAAGGCTGGATCACGGCCGAATACGGCATGTTGCCGCGCGCGACGAATGAACGCATGCAGCGCGAAGCCGCGCGCGGCGGACAAGGCGGACGCACGATGGAAATCCAGCGCCTGATCGGCCGCAGCCTGCGCGCGTGCGTCGATCGCGCCACGTTGGGCGAGCGCACGATCACGTTGGACTGCGACGTCATCCAAGCCGATGGCGGGACGCGCACAGCGGCAATCACCGGCGCGTATGTCGCGCTCGTCGATGCGGTGAATTGGCTGAAGTCGAAGAATGTATTGAAACGCGATCCGATTCACGGCGCCATCGCGGCGATTTCCGTCGGCATTTATCGCGGCATGCCGGTGCTCGATCTCGATTACGCCGAAGACAGCAACTGCGACACCGACATGAACATCGTGATGAACGACGGCGGCGGTTTCATCGAAATGCAGGGCACGGCGGAAGGCCACGCGTTCCGCCGCGACGAGCTCGACGCGTTGCTCGCGCTCGCGCAAAAAGGTGTCGCGGAACTGTGCGTGAAACAGCGCGAGGCGTTGGCGGTGCCGTGAAGATCGTCGTCGCGAGCAGCAACCGCGGCAAGCTGGAAGAAATCCGCGCAATCTTGGGCGAAGAGTTCGAACTGATCGCACAAGGCGAACTCGGCATCGATGACGCCGCAGAGACCGCGACAACCTTCGTTGAAAACGCGCTACTGAAAGCGAAAAATGCTGCGCGCGCGTCCGGATTGCCGGCGCTCGGCGACGATTCGGGTTTATGTGTTGACGCCTTAAACGGCGCGCCGGGTTTGTACTCCGCACGCTATGCCGGCGAGCACGGCAATGCGTCCGCCAACATCGCGAAACTTCTCGGCGCGCTGTGCGACGTCGACGAAGAAAAACGGTCGGCGCATTTTCACTGTTCAATCGTTTTGGTAGCGCACGCCGACGATCCTGCACCCATCATCGCAGAAGGACGTTGGGACGGACGCATCCTTGACGCACCGCGCGGGAATCGTGGCTTTGGATACGATCCGATTTTCTTCGATCCTGTCTTGAACGCCGGTGCGGGCGAACTCGATCCGGTCGTGAAGAATCGCGTCAGCCACCGCGGCAAGGCGTTGGAAAATCTGCGCCGTCGTTTGACGAAATCCGATGCGAGCGCCTGAACTCATTCCGCTTTCGCTGTATATCCACATTCCGTGGTGTGTAAGGAAGTGTCCGTATTGCGATTTCAATTCGCACAACGCGCCGCAGAAAATTCCGCAGGCGGATTACGTCGACGCGTTGGTGCGCGATCTCGATCAGGATCTGGCGCTCGCGCAAGGACGAACGCTGCAAAGTATTTTTTTCGGTGGCGGCACGCCGAGTCTTTTTACGCCGGAATCGATCAAGCGACTTCTCGATAATGTCGAATCGCGGCTGACGTTCGCGTCCGATATCGAAATCACGCTGGAGACGAATCCGGGAACCGTCGAACACGGACCGTTCGCCGGCTATCGCGATGCCGGCGTCAATCGCATCAGTTTCGGCGTGCAGAGTTTCGACGACGATGCGCTCCAGCGTATCGGGCGAATCCATAGCGCGGGCGAAGCAGAACGCGCGGTGAAAATGGCGCAGGACGCGGGTATCGGGAATATCAATCTTGATCTGATGTATGCACTCCCGGAACAGACGATCGATGGCGCATTGGCCGATGTGGAAAAAACTATTTTGTTGCAAACGCCGCATTTGTCGCATTATCAGTTGACGCTCGAACCGAATACGCAATTCGCGGCGAATCCACCGAAATTGCCCGACGACGACAGCGCTTGGGATATGCAGGAAGCGTGTCAGGCGCGGCTCGCGTCGGCCGGCTTGAATCAGTACGAAGTGTCCGCTTACGCGCGCGATGACGCGCAATGTCGGCACAATCTCAATTATTGGAATTTTGGCGACTATCTCGGCATCGGCGCGGGCGCGCACGGCAAGATTACTCATGCCGATGGAGGAATCCACCGTCGCTGGAAAGTGCGCGCGCCGCGAGGATTTATGGAACTCGCCGGCAGGCAGCGTGGCATCGGTGGCGACGATGCGATTCCTGCTCAACGGCTGCCGTTCGAGTTCGTGCTCAATGCGCTGAGGCTTAATTCCGGCTTCGAGATGAACACGTTCGAGGCGCGCACGGGCTTGTCGCGCGACGTTCTTGACCCGACATTGAAGACGGCGCAATCGCGCGGCTTGATCGACATCGACGGCGACAATGTCCGCGCGAGTGAGTTCGGATTTCGATTTCTCAACGATACGATCGCCCTGTTTTTACCAGACGAGTCGCGTAGGAGTGCCGCATGAAGGTCAATCTCACCGAAAAGCTGAATCTCATTCACGAGCATTGGCGGCCGCACGTCGTCGGCGAACTCAACGGGCAGGAAGTGAAACTCGTAAAATTCCAGGGCGAGTTTCTTTGGCACACGCATACGTCGGAAGACGAAATGTTTTTTGTCGTGAAAGGTGCGATGCGCATCGATTTCCGTGATCGCAGCGTCACGTTGAATGCGGGCGAGTTTTTGATCGTCCCGCACGGCGTCGAACATCGAACGGCAGCGGACGACGAAGCCGAAGTGATGATTTTCGAACCGGCCGCCGTGCGCAATACCGGCGACAAAGAAGATGCGGTGCTGACCGCGCCGATGGGATTGCGCGTCTAAAAATCATGGTCGAAAACGTCGTCATTCATTGCCCGTATTGCGGCGAAGGCTTCGAAACCGTCGTCGACGTTTCCGCCGGGTCGCAGAGTTATACGGAAGATTGCGCCGTGTGTTGCCGGCCGATCGAGATCGCAATGTCGGTCGACGACGAAGGCAATCTGCAAAGCGTGCGCGCGAAAACCGATCGCGAATAGTTTCTTGCGCGTCGTCGAACGCCGCCCTACACTGCGCGCGTCGTTTGGGTGCCGCATCACGTGGTGTGTTCGCGTGATGAGGTGAAACGGGAAGCCGGTTAGATTCCGGCGCTGCCCCCGCAACGGTAAGCAAGTTCGCTTCGGCCAACGCGCCACTGTGCTCACGCACGGGAAGGCGGCCGGCGCCGCATCGCGATCCATCAGCGATGCACACTTGCAAGCCCGGAGACCGGCCCACGGCGGAGTCGAAAGACTCGACAAGCTCAGGCGTTGCGGCGGGCAACGGGCGGGCCGCTGCGCCTTTGTCCGGGGCATCGCACCCTTCCGAACCTTCGCAATGCCTGCCAACTATCGCGGGTGGGCGTGGAGGTTCACAATGTTGCAAAAGTCACTTTTAGCTTTTTCCATTTCTTTAATTCTGCAGTCGGCACACGCCGACGATGCCGCCATCCAGCCGACGGTCGAAGTGACCGCGTCGCGCGTGGCGGAAACGACCGATGCAAGTCTTGCCGATGTCAGCGTCATCACGCGCACGGACATCGAACGCAGCGGCGCACCGGATTTGATCGAGCTGATGCGCTTGCAGGCGAGCGTCGACGTGACGCGAACAGGCGGCGCAGGCGAGCAGACCAGTCTGTTTTTGCGCGGCACGAATTCGAATCACGTGCTGGTGCTGATCGACGGCGTGCGTGTCGCGTCGTCGAACACGGGTGCGTTCGCGTTTGAAAATCTGCCGCTCGACGCGGTCGAACGCATCGAAATCGTGCGCGGTCCGCGCGCGAGCTATTGGGGTTCCGATGCCATCGGCGGCGTCATCCAGATTTTCACGCGACAACTGCAAGGTCCGAGCATCGCGGCGAGCTATGGAACCTATCGCAGTGCCGATGGCAGCGCGGGAATCGGGGCGCGATCGGATGCCGGCGGTTTCAGTGTGCAGGTGGGCGAACGTCACGTCGGCGGTTTCTCGGCGACGAACCAGAATATTTGCAACGGACCCAGCGATCCTTATTGCATTTTCAATCCGGACGACAACGGATTTCAGAATCACAACGTCATAGCGAATGGCGACTATCGACTCGGCGCGCAGACGCTATCGGCAACCGTGTTTCGCAGTGTAGGCACTCAGAATTTCGACAACGGCGCGACGGATGGAATCTCGCACACGCTCGATCAATCCATCGGCGCCAATCTGGCCGGAGCGATTTCGGATTCGTGGCAGGATCGGTTGAGCATCGGCACATCGCGCGAAGACATCGCAACGCCCGCGTTCGAGGAAGCGCTGCGCTCGACGCGTCAGCAGGTGTCGTGGACGAACGATGTCGCATTGTCGGGCACTCAACACATCGTCGCGGGCGTCGATTACGTTCACGATCACGGCGTGAGCATCGATACGTCGGGATTCGGCGCGCCCTACGACATTTCGCGTAACAACGGCGGCGCATTCGCCGGATGGCGCGTGCAGGACGGCGCGTTCGATAGCGAAGTCTCCGGTCGTTACGATCACTACGATGCATTCGGCAGCGCGTTTTCGGGTTCCGGCGCCGTCGGCTGGAAGTTCACCGACGATCTGCGCTTGAACGCCAGTTACGGCACGGCGTTTCGCGCGCCGGACTTGAATGAATTGTATTCACCCGGTTTCGGCGGATTTTTCGCGGGCAACCCCGATCTCGATCCGGAACGTTCGCGCAGCGCCGAAGCCTCGCTCGATTGGCGCATCGACGGCGCGAACAAGCTTGAACTGCACGCATTCTCCACGCGCATTCATGACCTGATCGATTTCAGCGGCGGCACGACATCGCAGGCGATCAACGTCGATCACGCGGCGATCGACGGCGCCGAACTCGTGCACACGTGGACGTCCGGCGAGTGGTCCGTGAACTCCAACGCGACGCTGCAAAATCCGCGCGATCAAGACGCGCATACCGAACTCGTGCGCCGACCGAAGCAAAAAGCCGACACGTTGATCGAACGCGTGTTCGGCGATCGCATCCACGCAGGCGTCGAATTGTTCGCCAGCGGCAAACGCCAAGACATCGGCAACGTCACGCTGCCGGGATACGGGCTGGTCAATCTGCGCGCAAGTTACGCGTGGACCGCGACCTGGGACGTCACCTTCCGGCTGGAAAATGTGTTCGATCGCGATTACGAATTGGTGCACGGCTACAACACGCCGGGGCGTTCCGGATTCGTGGAACTCCGCTGGCAACCGCAGTAGGACGCGGTTTCGCCGCCATCGCGCCCAGCCCGCGCGATGGCGCTGGCCGTCTGCTGACGGTCGGCATAGAATCTGCTTAGTGCTTGATGCACTCTGGATTGGGCGATGAACCAAGCGAAAGTGGGGGTGGGGCCGTCTCCGGCCGCACAAAAAAGGACACTCGTGACGTTGGCCAGCCGTGGCGATCTTGCGCCGCGCGTGCGCCAATTGCTCGAAGGCATTCTCGGCATTTGTTCGAGCGGCCTGGAGCGCACACTCGTCTCCACGCTTGACGATCTGGAAGCCCAGCTCTTTCGTTTGGCCGAGCAAAGCCGCAATAACGACCAGCAATACCGCAACTTCGAAACGCTGCGCGAAATCAAGCGCGGCCGCGCCGATGTCGCCCCGCGCTACATGATGGCGATCGAGGATTGTCTGGCTCGCTTCGATCAGCCGAGAAGCAAGGACAAACACGAAGCCAAGACGCGCCCTGGCGGTCCGGTCAAACAAGAATTGTCTCTCGTCGATTCGCGGGATCTGGAAGAATCGCTGGCGCTGCAGGAATTCGCCGCGAAAACCGATATTCGACAGGCGCAAACGCTGTATGCGCTCGGCCATCGGTTCGCCGTGCTTGCGGGTTCTCCGATTTTCGATGCCGAGTCGCTGCCGGTCGGCGCGACCAATCTCGGCAACGCGCTGCGGTTCGGCACCGAACATCTCGATATTCCGGTCGAACAACGCGTGTTGCTGTATCGGGTGTTCGATCGCATCGGCCAGACGGCGATCACATCGCTGTACGACGAAATCAACAATTACTTTATCGACCAGCGCGTGCTGCGGAACCTACGCGTACAAACGCTGCGGACGAAAACGGCGACGGAAAAAGAACAACCTGCGGCCGACGAAACGCCGGAGACACCCGAGCCGACAGCGCCGCAATCCGATGTGCAGCAAGCGCAGCGATTCGGCGGCGGTAGCGCGCAGAATTTCGGTGCGTCAAGAATGCCCGGCGCACCGACCCACGGAACGCCGATGATGCCGAACGCAGCGCCGCCAGGCGCCGCGCCGCGCGGTATGCCCGCGATGCCCGGCGGCATGCCTAATCAGGGCGGATATCAGGGTCGCGGTGCGCCGTCGATGCCGGCGCCAGGCGCTTCACACAATCCCGTTGCGCCGAGAAGCAGTGCGCCGAATCCTTTTCTGACACCACCGCCGACTCCGTTGCCTGCGCTGGGCGATCCGCGCGAACGCGCGCCGACCGGCACGCGCAACATGCAAGTGCCCGACTGGGCCACCGAACAACCACAACCGACCGCACCGGCGGACGAACGCGATTCCGAATTGTTCACCACGCTGCGCGAATTGCTCGCGGGGCGTCGTCACGCGCTCGGCGTCACCAACGCGCCGGCGGCGGGCAGTTATCAGCCCACGAGTGAAGACATGCAGTCGGTGCTCGGCGCGCTGCAATCGAAACCCATCTCGCCGATGATGATGGGCGGCAAAGTCGTGCAGCGCTCGGTGGCGCATCTCAAACAAGATTTGGTGTCGCAGTTGCGCCAGATTGCCCCGGACGGCCGCGCGCCACAATTGCCGGCGGAAGATTCCGACACGATCGATCTCGTCGGCATGCTATTCGACTACATCGCCAAGAACGTGCGTCCGGAAGGCAGCACGCAATCGCTGTTGACGAAACTGCAGGTGCCGCTGCTGCGCGTGGCGTTGAAAGACAAGAGTTTCTTCACGCGCCGCGCGCATCCGGCGCGGCAATTGCTCAACGCGATCGCTGAAACGGGAACGCATTGGGTCGACGACAGCGAAGGCCCTGCCGATCGCCAGCTCGTCGACAAGATGCAACTCGTGGTCGATCGCGTCACGCAGGAATTCGACGGCAATCTGAATCTGATCGAAAACATGCTGGGCGATTTGTCGACGCACATGCATACGCTGGCGCGCAAAGCCGAAGCCGCCGAACGCAGGCACGTGGATGCGGCGCGCGGTCGAGAAAAACTCGAAGTCGCGCGCGAGCAGGCGCGCAGTGCGATCGCCGAACGCGTGAAAGGAACGACACCGGGCAAACTGGTGCGCACGTTACTCGAACAAGCGTGGACAGACGTGCTGGCGCTGACGCTGCTGCGTCAAGGCGAAGCGAGCGAAACGTATCAGAAGCGGTTGTCGGTGGCCGAGCAATTGCTCGCGGCAGATAAAGGCGGGCGCGCCGGCGATCCGGAGGCGAAATTGTCGCCGGCATTGCGCAGCGAAATCGAAACGGGCCTGGATCAAGTCGGATATCACAAAGAAGATATCCAAGCGGTCGTCAAACGCTTGTTCTTGCCCGACGAGGCCGCGAACGAAGCCGATACGACCACCAACACCGAAATTGCGATCAAGCTGAAGAGCAAACAGCGCTTCGGCGATGAAACGACCGCACCGGTGAAACCGGAAAAGCGTCGCACGCTGACGCCGGGAAGCCCGGAAGCGAAAATGGTCGAGCGGTTGAAGACGCTGCCGTTCGGATCCTGGTTCGAGTTCAAGACGAATCAACAAGGCGACAAAATACGCCGCAAACTGGCGTGGTTTTCGACTGTCACCGGCCGCTGCCTGTTCGTGAATCAGCGCGGTGTACGGACAGACGAAAAAACCCTCGAGCAACTCGCACGCGATGTCGTGTTGGGTCAAGCCAGTATCGTCGAACAGGAAAATGAAACGATCGTCGATCGTGCATGGAAGGCGATCGTTTCCGGATTGAAGAATTTTGTCGGCGGCGATCCGATGGCTCCCATTCCGGCACCCACATGAGACAGACCATGAGCACCGAACATCGTCGCTCGCAGCGCAAACGCGCGCATCAGGCGATCCAGGTAAACAACGCGATCACCGGCGAGCAGATCGGTCATGTCGGCAATCTCTCTTCCGACGGCATGTTGCTCATCAGCAATCGTCAGTTGCCGGACGACGCATTGTTCCAGTTCAGTTTCTATCTGCCGAATAGCCAGACGGCGCATATGCATCAGCTCGAAATCGGCGCGCATGAACAGTGGTGCGAAACGGCGAACGTTCCGGGTTTGTTCTGGACCGGATTCCGCATCATCGACATCAGCCCCGAAGACTTCGACGTGCTCAACGACTGGGTAACGAGTCCAGGCGGGCAATTCGATTAGTACGCTTCGGTCGATGCTATGGCGTCGTCTTTCTGCGGCACAATAGCGGCTTCGACTTTTCCGGTGCCGTCATGTCCGCCGACCTCGCGACTCTTTATCCCGATCATTTGCGCACATTGCGCGCCAACGCCGACAGCGCGCTTCAGCGCGGCGGGTTCGATCATCTGCTCATCGCCGCCGGCGTCGTTCGCTACGAATTTCTCGACGACCATCCGCACCCGTTCACGCCGAATCCGCATTTCAAGCACTGGGTGCCGGTGACAAAAGCGCCCGGCTCATGGATCGTCTACTCGCCCGGCGCGCAACCGAAACTGATTTATCTGCAACCGCGCGATTATTGGCACGTCGTTCCCGAAGCGCCGGCGGGATATTGGGTCGAGCATTTCGACATCGTCATCATTCGCGAAGCGAAAGAAGTGACGGCGTATTTTCCGAAAGCGCTCGATCGGTGCGCGATAATCGGCGAAGACATTAGCGCCGTTGGCGATGCGAAGCCGAACAATCCGTCGCCTGTGCTGAATTTTCTGCATTATCAACGCGCGTACAAAACGGATTACGAACTGGCGATGATGCGAGTGGCGAGCAAACTCGGCGCACGCGCGCATCGCGCGGCCGAGGCGGCGTTCCGCGACGGCGCATCGGAATACGACATCAACATGGCGTATTTGAAGTCCGTGCACGAGACGGAAACCGAATTGCCGTACAGCAATATCGTCGCATTGAATCAACATGGCGCGATATTGCATTACACGGATCTGAACCGTGCACCGCCGACGCACGCCGATTCGTTTCTGATCGACGCCGGTGCGAGTTTTCACGGTTACGCGAGCGACATCACGCGCACGCACGCGGCCAAGCACGCGGGCGAGTTTCAGGAATTGATCGATTCCGTCGACACGGCGCAGCGCGGGTTCGTCGACAGAGTTCGGCCCGGACAAGATTATCCGGCGCTGCACATTCACGCGCATCACGAGCTTGCCGCAATTCTCAAACGGCACGATTTCATTCGGATGAGTCCGGAGAGCGCGGTCGAATCGGGTGTGTGCTCCGCGTTTTTTCCGCACGGGCTCGGTCATCTGCTTGGGCTGCAAGTCCACGACATCGGCGGCTTTCAAAAGGACGCGAACGGCGGTGCGATCGCGAGGCCAAACGGTCATCCGTATTTGCGACTGACGCGAACGATCGAACCGCGCATGGTGATGACCATCGAGCCCGGCATCTATTTCATCGACATGCTCCTTGCCGAACTCAAGGACAAAGCCGTATCGCGCGATATCAATTGGGATAAGGTCGACGGCTTCCGACGTTACGGCGGCATCCGCATCGAGGACGACGTGGCCTGCACCGATGCCGCACCGGAAAACCTCACGCGCGATGCGTTCGCCGCTACCTGAGAATCGTTTCGCGACCCATTCCCGTTTCGACGCAGCGCAGCAAAGAGAGTAAACTCCGCGTCAGCCATGAATGTTGACGAACGCCGCCCTGCGCTGCGTTTCCTTTCTCTTCTCGGGCGCCGGTATTTCCTGGAACTGGCCCTGATCATCGCGGCGAAATTCGTCGTGCTCGTCGTTATTTATTTCGTATTGATCGCGCCGCAACCGCGCGCCGATACGTCGCCTGCGGCCATTCGCGCGCACATCACCGATTCATCTACCGGCACTCCACGTCCATGATCGATCCGGATCTCGTCACCTTGTCGCGCGCGCAGTTCGCGCTGACGGCGCTGTATCACTTTCTATTCGTGCCGCTCACGCTCGGACTGTCGTGGATTCTGGCCATCATGGAATCGGTCTACGTGATGACCGGCCGCGATATCTGGAAACGCATGACGCAATTCTGGGGCGTGTTGTTCGGCATCAATTTCGCGATGGGCGTGGCCACCGGTGTGACGATGGAGTTTCAGTTCGGCACGAACTGGGCGTACTACGCGCACTATGTCGGCGATATCTTCGGCACGCCGCTCGCGCTGGAAGGATTGAGCGCATTTTTCCTGGAAGCCACGTTCATCGGCTTGTTCTTTTTCGCTTGGGATCGCTTGAGCCGGGTGCAGCATCTGGCGGTAACGTGGGTACTCGCGCTCGGCACCAATCTGTCGGCGTTATGGATACTCATCGCTAACGCGTGGATGCAGAATCCGGTCGGATCGGAATTCAATTTCGAAACGATGCGCATGGAAGTGACGTCGTTCAGTGCCGTGTTGTTCAATCCGGTCGCGCAGTCGAAATTCGTGCATACGGTCAGTGCGGGCTACGTGCTCGGTTCGATGTTCGTACTGTCGATAAGCGCGTGGTACCTGCTCACGGGTCGCAACGTCGAGTTCGCAAAACGCTCGATGACCGTAGCCGCGAGCTTTGGGCTCGCCTCGGCCATGTCCGTCGTCGTGCTGGGCGACGAATCGGGCTACACGGTCTCGGAAAACCAGAAGATGAAGCTCGCCGCGATCGAGGCGATGTGGGAAACCGAACCGGCGCCGGCGTCGTTCACGCTGTTCGGTTTTCCGGATTTGCAAACGCAGACCACACGTTTCGCAATCCGCGTGCCATGGGTGATGGGCATCATCGGCACACGTTCGCTCGATGGTGTGCTGCCCGGCATCGTCGATCTGGTGGCGGAAGCCAAGCAACGCATCCGTGATGGCCTCATCGCCTACGACGCGCTGAAAAAACTCAAAGCCGATCCCAACGATGCGGCGGCGAAGCTGCAATTCCTCGCGCATCGCAAAGATCTCGGCTACGCGCTACTACTCAAGCGGACCATGACCGATCCGATGCAGGCAAGCAGCACGGATATCGACAAGGCGGCCTCGAGCACGATTCCAAACGTGCCGGTGTTGTTCTGGTCGTTCCGCATCATGGTCGCCTGCGGCTTGTATTTCATCGCGTTGTTCGCATTCTCGTTCTGGCTGGCGAGTCGACGACAACTCGACCGGCATCGATGGTATTTGCGCGTCGCGTTATGGAGTTTGCCGCTGCCGTGGCTCGCCGCGGAACTGGGTTGGGTCGTCGCCGAATACGGTCGCCAGCCGTGGGCGATCGAAGGCGTACTGCCGACGGCGCTCGGGGTTTCCTCGGTTTCCGCATCGCAAGTGATGTTCAGCATCGCAGGCTTCGTGCTCTTCTACACCGCGCTGGCCATCGTCGATGCAACGCTGATGACGCGCTACGCGCGGCGCGGTCCGGACGGTCTGGGTTTCTGGCCCGAGAAACGACCGGGGCCGCCGCGTCTCGTCACATCGGGAACGTAAGCGATGCTCACCTATGAAAATCTGCGCATCGTCTGGTGGCTCATCCTGGGCCTCCTGTTGATCGGGTTTGCCGTGATGGACGGATTCGATTTCGGCATCGCCGCGCTAATCCGCGTACTCGGCCGCAACGACGACGAACGCCTTGATCTACTGGAAACGGTGGAACCGGTCTGGGAAGGCAATCAAGTGTGGTTCATCACCGCCGGCGGCGCGGTGTTCGCGGCGTGGCCCCTGCTATACGCCGTCGCGTTCTCGGGATTTTATGTGGCGATGTTTCTGCTGCTGCTCGCCTTCATTTTGCGGCCGGTCGGATTCAGTTATCGCAATAAATCGAACGATGCGCGCTGGCGCAATCGGTGGGACTGGATCATCACGATCAGCGGCATCGTCCCGCCGCTGATTTGCGGTGTCGCGTTCGGCAATCTGTTTCTCGGCGTGCCGTTCCGTTTCGACGATGATTTGCGCATGAGTTACGAAGGCTCGTTCTTCGGTTTGCTCACGCCGTTTGCATTGGTGTGCGGATTGGTCAGTCTGTCGATGATCCTCATGCACGGTTTGAGTTACGCAGCGATGAAAGCCGACGCGACGCTCACCCAGCGCTCGACCCGTTTGTTGAAATGGATTGCGACTACGTTTGTCGTGCTTTACATCGCCGCGGGTTTTTGGTTGAGCCGGCTTGGTGGATACGCGGCGACGGTTGCCGATTTTTCCGCCGTTTCCAATCCGCTGCGCAAGCACGTCGACGCGACGCCAACCTGGCTCGCCGGAAAGCCCGGCACGTTTGCATGTGCGTGCGCCGCCTTCGCGATCATCGCTGCCGTCGCTTGTATGTTATTGCACGCGCGCCAACGTCATCGCAGCGGGTTTGTCGCGAGCGGATTCGCGGTCGGCGCGACGATCCTGTCGGCCGGTTGCGCGCTGTTTCCGTTTCTGTTGCCGTCGAGTCTCGACGCGAACAGCAGCCTGACGATCTGGGATGCGTCGTCGAGCCGCACCACGTTGTTGTCGATGCTGATCGGCGTGATCATTTTCCTGCCCATCGTGCTCGCCTATACCGCGTGGGTTTATCGCGTGCTGCGCGGACGCGTCACCCTCGAACATATCCGCGCATCACAACACGATTATTGAGGATCTCTCATGTGGTATTTCGCCTGGATATTGGGAATCGGTCTGGCCTGCGCCTTCGCCGTTCTCAACGCGATGTGGTTCGAGCTGGATGCCGATGCGCGCGCCAAGCTTGCCGCTGACGAAAAAGCGTCGAGCCCGTAGTGCGTTTCGAAACCCGTCGCACGCCGTCATGCGATAATTGCCGGATGGAACGTCGCCCGCGGTGGGCACGGCAGTGGCATGACAAGGAGCCGGCATTCCGGCAGGTGAGACGTGATTCCGCAACGTTTTCCTCGTATCGCACTAGCGCTTTGCGCGCTAGCTTTTTGGATTCCCGGCTTCGCTCAGGCGCCAGATAGCGCGGCGCAGCCCAAGCCCTCGCGCAGCGCGTCGGCGAATCCATCCAAGCCCAAACCGCCTGCGCATGATCCAAAGGCCGCGCGCATCGTCACGGTGCCACGACTAGGCGAAGTGACCGTCTACACGCCACCGGGAGAACCGCGCGGTTTTGCGCTGTTCGCGTCGGGCGACGGTGGCTGGAATCTCGGCGTGTGGGATATGGCGCAGACGGCGGCGAGCATCGGCTATGTCGTCGCGGGATTCAGCACGCCTGCATTTCTCAAGGCATTGGAAAGCAATGACGCCGCGTGCAGCGACGCGTCCGGCTTTCTCGACGCGATCGCCGACAAGGTTCGCGCGGAAACAAAAATTCCATCGAACTTGAAGCCGTTGCTGATCGGTTATTCGTCGGGTGCGACGATCGCTTACGCAGCGCTGGCGCAGGCCGACAAGCAACACTTCAGCGGCGCGATGACGCTGGGATTCTGCCCCGACCTCATCATCCACAAACCGTTTTGCCGCGGCGCCGGTTTGACGGCCGACAAACAGACGAAACCGCCGTACGGCGTCGTATTCAACACCGTCCCGGAAGCCGGCGGGCCTTGGATCGTGCTGCAAGGCGAAATCGACCAGGTCTGCAATCCGCCGGAGACGATTACATTTGTGGAAAAAGTAAAAAATGGAAAAGTGGTCAGCCTGCCGCATGTCGGCCACGGTTACGGCGTGCCGAAAAACTGGATGCCGCAGTATCGACAAGGCTTGATCGAACTGCGCGACAGTCAACCCTAGCCCATGAGCGAGACACCCGCCGCCGTCGAGCACGCCGCGCCCAGCCGCTTCGCCAAACTGCGCTGGATACTTCCGCTCGGGTTTCTGAGTCTGACCGGATGGCTGCTCTATCGCGAACTCGGCGAACTGCCGCTGCCCGACATCCAGAGCACGCTGCTCGCCGTGCCGACGTTGCAGGCGCTCGGCGTCGCCGCGTTGGCTCTGATCAGCGTCGCATTCACCGGATGCGTCGATTTTCTCGTCGCACGCTGGCTCAAGCTCGGCATCGGTGCGCGTGACATTTTTCGTCTGGCGTTCGTCGCCAACAGCATGGCCAACACGTTGAACTTGAGTGGCGCGATGGGCGCGAGCATTCGGCTGATGGGTCTCAGCGGATTCAAAGTGCAGATGTCGCGATCGGCCGCACTGATCGGCATGCAGGCGTTGTCGCTCCTGTGCGGATTGTCGTTACTCGTCATCGTCACCTTGACCACGAGCGCGTTGCCGCTGACCAGCGGAACGGTGCAGCGTTGGGTGGCGACGGCGGTGCTGATCGCCGCGGCGCTGTATCTGCCGCTGTATTTTTTCCTCACTTCGCGCCGCCGCCTGATGCGCTGGTTGCCGACCGATGTCGGTTTGCCGCCGTTGCGTTTGAAAATCGAGTTGACGATCGTTTCGTTCGTCGATTGGCTGCTCGCCGCCGCGACGCTGTATATCTGCATTTATCTTTCCGGCGAACATGTAAAACCCGGTTTGCTGCTCGGCTCATTCGCAGGCGCCGGCGTGCTCGGCTTAGTCAGCCAAGTTCCAGGCGGGCTTGGCGTATTCGATGGCCTGATCCTGCTCGCGCTGACCGAAGCCGGGTACGACAAAGCATCCGTTTTCTCGGGCCTGCTGTTGTTTCGCATCGCGTACTACCTCGTGCCGCTGCTCGTCGCGTTGTATATGGGTTCGGAAATGCTCACGACGCAATTGCCGTTGCTCGTGCGCCTTCGTACGCGTCTGGCCGGCCATCCGCTATTCGGCGTGATCGGCTTGCCGGTGACGCTGCTCGCCGATTTCGGCACACGCCTGCTCGCCGTTCTCACTTTCGGTGCGGGCGCGATGCAGCTGGCATCGGCGGCGATTCCGTCCGTGCGCGAGCACATTGAACTCGTGCGCGAGACCTTGCCGGTGCTCGCTGTCGAAAGCTCGAACTGGTTCAGTATTCTGTCCGGCGTTCTGTTGCTCGGACTCGCGCGCGGCATCGACGGCCGTTTGCGCATTGCCTATCGCGGCGCGCAATGGCTGCTGCTCATCAGCGCGGCGCTGGCCATCACGAAAGGTCTTCATTTCGGTGAAGCCGTCTTCCTGCTTATCGTCGCCGGACTCTTGCGTTCGCGCAAACGCGTTTTCACGCGCAGCGCGATGACGCTCACCTCCGCGCGAACGATGGGTTGGTATACCGGCCTCATCGTCTGCGTGCTCGTCTTCTTCGCCATCGGCGTCGTGCAAGTACTCGGCGACGATTCGTTCGACTTGTTCTACTTCGGTCACGGCGAACATACCTCGCGCATCGGCCGTGGACTTACCGCCGCCGCACTCGGACTCGGCCTGTATCTGATCTGGCAAGTTTTCGCCGTCAAGCGACCGCCTTTGCGTTATCCGGATCGCGCCGAATTGGAGCGCACGCGCGATTTGTACCAGAAACACGGCGGCGGCGAATTCGCGCATCTCACGTTCATGGGCGACAAGCATCTGTTCTGGGCTGCCGATCATCAGGCCGTCATCGCCTACGGCAGCGTGCGCGATCGGCTCGTCGCGCTCGGCTCGCCGTGCGGGACCGACACCGGTATCGATCGCGCCATTCTCGATTTCCGGCACTTCGCCGATGCGCAGGACCGCGTGCCGATCTTTTACGAAGTGCTCGAACCGGATCTGTCGCGTTATCACGATCACGGCTTCGATCTCTTTAAGCTTGGGGAACTGGCGCTGGTGAATCTTTCCGAATTTTCGCTGGCCGGCAAGCGCTGGGAAGATTTGCGCCAAGCCAGCAACCGCGCCGACAAGGAAAAGCTGACTTTTACACTTGTATACCCGCCCTTCGATACGGCCCTTATGAGCGAGTTGGAGCGCGTCTCCGACGCGTGGCTTGCCGACAAAGGCGGTACCGAGAAGAGTTTTTCGCTAGGCGCGTTCGAGCCGTTGTATCTCGAATGGAGCCCGATCGGGCTTGTGCACCGCGACGGCGAATTGATCGCATTCGCCAATGTACTTCCGCCGTACGGCCCCGGCGGACACGCCAGCGTCGACCTGATGCGTCACACCTCCGACGCGCCCCGCAGCACGATGGATTATCTGTTTGCGAAAGTCATGCAATGGGCGAAAGACGAAGGTTACGAAATCTTCAGCCTAGGTATGGCGCCCCTCTCGCGCGTCGGCGACAACCCCTACGCGCGCGCCAACGAACGCCTGGCCGCGATCGCATTTCGATACGGCAATCGTTTCTACAACTATCAAGGCGTGCGCAAGTACAAGGATAAGTTCAAACCCGAATGGGTCGGTGCCTATCTCGCCTATCCGCGCGGGTTATGGTTACCCGCATTGCTGATCGATATCAGTGCGCTGGTGGCCGGCGGCTATCGGAAGTTTTTGGTCGGTGGCAGTTAGTTCGCAATGCACAACGTTGACCGGAGATTACTTTTTCGCCGGCAAACTTGCCACGATGCTCGCGCCCAGTTTGTCGTAGTCGCCGTTGTAGTGATGGCCGCCGGGCAGCGTCAGTAATTTCACCAGCGGTTTGCCGGCGATCGTGGGACAAAACGCATCGCTTCCTTCGTCGGCGCCGTTGACGCAAATGACTGCGACGTTGGTTTTGTCGATTTCGGGCGTGATCGGAATGGCGCCTTCGTGATGGGTCGATCCGAACCAGTCGCCGACGTGGATTTCGAACACGGCTTCAGGATCGGGCGAAATCAACACTTGTGCCGCGACGCGCGCTTGCGCCGTCGTCGGCAGTCGATTGATCACGACGGGCGACAACGCAGCGCCGAAGGAATAGCCAAGGACGACGAAATCGGCTTGCGGATGTTTCGCGCCGTAATGACCGATGATGCGCGTCACGGCGTCGGCGGCTTCCTCGGGCTTTCGCGTTTGCCAGAAGAATTTCAGCGTGTTCAGACCAACGACTTCGATGCCGCGCTTGGACAATTGATCGGCAATCGCGACATCCAGTCCCGCCCAACCGCCGTCGCCGGTGAGTACGATCGCAACTCGATTGGCAAATATGCCTTGCGCCGCGACTTCGACCAGCGGCAAGTCAGCGACGTCTTGCGGAAGCGTCGCCGCACTTTCGGCAGGCATCGTAATCTTCGCCAACGCGGCGACGATCGATTGTGCCGGCGTATGGTTGGTCGGTGAATCGAGGTGTGCCCACCGTCCGAGGCGGCCAACCAGTCCGACCGTTCGCGCTTCGGGCGCGAAGGGTTGTGGCATCCAGGGATTCGGCAACTTCTTCACGGCCGTGAGGCGGAACTGGCCTGGGTTGGCATTGTCGGGAACGGTTATCGCGCCGGCGTCGGCCGAACAAATCGGCTTTGGGAAACGCAAGGTGGAATCCCAGCCGAGCGTAATCAGTCCCGTGTAAGTTCCTAGCGGCGCTTGCGCGTCGACGGCATAAGCAAATGCGGCGCCTTGGCCATCGCCGACCAAAATGGGATAAATATACGTTTGTACTTTTTGATCGCGCTGGATCCAATGAATCATTTCCTCGAAATGGCCGGCGGGGAATGAACACTTGTCGTTGATCGATTCCATCTGCGCGAGGTAGTACGGCAGATCGATGCCGAGCACCATGACGCCGCTGTCGCCGATCGCGACCGCGAGCGATTCGGCCCGCGCATCCCATCCGTTCTTGTCCGAAACGAGGACGACGGCGTGCGTGAACGGTTTCGTCGGCACGATCGTGTGGACATTGCCGAACAAGCCGAACTTGATGGGCGCGGTCGCGGCGTGAGCCACGCTCGACACGGCGAGCATCGACGCGAACAAAAGGTGCATCCGGCGCATGACGACGATTCCGTTTATTTCCGTGCCTTGGCCATCAGCGCTTCGATTTCGTCGGCATTGCGCGGTACGGCAGCCGTGATAACTTCGGGATCGCCGCGCGTGACGACGATATCGTCTTCGATGCGGATGCCGATGCCGCGCCATTTCGCGGGGACGTGTTTCGCATCCGGCGCGATATAGATTCCCGGTTCGACGGTGACGACCATGCCCGGTTCGAGTTCGCGGAATTCGCCGTCGACGCGATAGTCGCCCACATCGTGGACATCAAGGCCGAGCCAGTGTCCGGTCTTGTGCATATAGAACGGTCGATACGTTTGTTCGCGAATATTTTTGTCGACGCTGCCTTTGAGCAATCCCAGCTTGATCAATCCGGCGACGATCACTTTCACGGCCGCGTCGTGATAAGCGCCGAACGGTCGTCCGGGGCGCACCTCGTTGATGGACGCGGCTTGCGCCTTGAGCACGATGTCGTAAAGCGCGCGCTGCTCGGTCGAAAATTTTCCGTTGACGGGAAAGGTACGGGTGATGTCCGAGGCGTAGCAATCGTATTCGGCGCCGGCATCGATAAGCAGCAGATCGCCATCGTTCAGTACGGCGTTGTTGGCGCGATAGTGCAGGACGCAACCGTTCTTGCCGCCGCCGACGATAGGTTCGTAACTCGGCACCGCGCCGTTGCGACGGAATTCGTGCAGCAGTTCTGCTTCGATCTCGTGCTCGTTCATGCCGGGACGCACGAGTTGCATCGCGCGCACATGCGCACCGGCGGCAATTTTTGCGGCCTTGCGCATAAGGCGAAGTTCGTCGCGGGTTTTATACAAACGCAGATCGTGCAAGATATGTCCGAGTGCGACGAACTCGTGCGGCGCAACGGCGCCGCGTTTGACTTGCGCGCGTACGCTGTTCACCCATGCGATCAATTTGATGTCGAACTCGGTGTCGCGACCGAAGTGGTAGTAGACGCGACTGCGGCCTTCGATCATGCCGGGCAGAATTTCGTCGATGTCGCCGATGGGAAACGCATCGTCGACGCCGTATTCGCTGACCGCGCCTTCCGGTCCGGCGCGCGGCCCGTCCCACGCTTCGCGTTCGGGATCGCGTTCGCGACAGAACAATATCGTCTCGGCGTGCGCGCGGCCGGGAATCAGCGCGAGCACCGCATCGGGTTCGGGGAATCCGGTGAGGTAGTGGAAATCGCTGTCTTGACGGTACGGATAGTGGCTGTCGTTGTTGCGCAAACGCTCGGGTGCGGCGGGCACGATGCAAATGGCGTCGTCGCCGATGATCCGCATCAATTGTTTACGGCGGCGCGCGAATTCCTTGCGCTCGATCATGGGAAAAACCGTAAATCGTAAATCGTGACCGATGAATCGTCCGAACGTAACGCTGGTGTTTTCATCGATTCCCGATTCCCCGATGCTCAGCTCTTAATGCAACGTCACGTCGCGTTGTTGCGGTTTGTCGATTTCAGCATGCAACAGCAACACGCCCACGCGCACGAACTCGACGACTTCCGACAACGCGCTTTCGTCTTCTTCGGCATTCTCGTATTCGAAGCGCGATCCGGCAATAGTGCCAAGGTCGCGCAGGATTTCCGCCGCGTTCTCGGAGACACTCGTTCCCGAGCCGCCGCCCAAGCCCAGTCCGCCGAGAAAACCGCGGCACCAATCGACCAGTGCGTCGGCGCGCGCATCGATCGATGCGTCGGCGTCGGGAAGCAACGGCTCGAATCGCAGTTCCGGATCGTCGAGCACGGTGTTGCAATCGGCGAACAGGCGTTCAAGCGATGCATCCGATTCGGTATTTTCCGGCGTGTCGATTTCCAGCGCGCGCAGCCAGTGCCGGGCGTCGGTGCGTCCGCCCGCGCACAGATAACCAATCAACGAGCCGTGCAGTTCGCTCGCGCCTACGCCAAGATGCAGGCGCGCCAAGTCCTCGCCCAACTCGGCGTGGCTTATACCGCTTTTTGTTGTACCGGATGCGGGAATTTCCCTCATTTTCACATTTTAGCAGCCCGCGGCGCGGTATATGTTGCTTGCGCTCTCGCGTGGCCCCTATCATCCACGTTCTGACTCCACCTTCTTACCGACGGTCGCATCGAAAGATGCGTTGTTTTTTTATGGGGAAAAGGGTCGCCCGTTGGTGGCTCGTTCTGCTGTTGTTTGCGATTTCCGCGGCAGCCAGCGAACGACGCTACTATTTCGATGATGCCGACAGCGAACGCGGGCTGGCCTCGCATTCCGTCAATGCGATTTTCCAGGATCGCGCCGGCTTCATCTGGATCGGCACCGAAAGCGGTCTTCATCAATACGACGGCTACAGCTATCAGCGCTTCGATCACGTGACGCGCGATGCGGCATCGTTGCCCGATAGTGTGATTACGGCGGTAACCGAGGATTCGCGCAATCGGCTTTGGGTGGGAACCAATACGCATGGCATCGCGGCGATCGACACGGCCAGTGGAAAAGTCGTCGCCACGTCGCTGATCGGCGTGACGCAATCGTCGAAACGCGATTTGATCGGCGCCGTGATGTTCGATGCGGGGCGCGGACTGTGGATCGGCACGAGCGCAGGCGTCGAGATCATGGATGTCGACAGCGGCAAACGCCACGAAGTTTTTCATTTTTCCGGCGATGCCAAAGCGTTCGTCGAGGGATTCGCGCTGGCCCAGGATGGAACGATGTGGTGTGCGACGACGGCCGGCGTTTTGCGCTTCGCCCCGCACGCCGAATCGGCGCAAAGCGTCGATGCGCAGAATCTGCCGGTGGCGTTGTCGGTGACGATCGCGAACGACGGCACCGTCTACGCCGGCGGCAACAACGGGCTCTACCGTATCGAGAAACAGGAGGGTCGGGCGTCGGAAATCTGGCCATCGTCGGACTCGCACGGCGTAGCGCAAGTGCGATCGATCGTGCAGGACAGTCACGGTCGGCTGTGGCTGGGCGTCTACGGTGCGGGCCTGACGATCTATAACCCGGTCGACGGCACCGCGCAGTCGCTGCATCACGATATGACCCTGCACGGCTCGCTGCCGGACGATTACGTCACGCACCTTTTCATCGATCGATCGGGTTTGCTGTGGGTCGGCGGCGATCTGGCCGGCGTCGCCACGACGGATCCGGAAGGCGCGCAGTTCCGCTACGTAATGGACCCGTCGGTCACTCGCAATCAGATGACGAACGATGTGCGCTCGATCCTTGAGGATTCCAGCGGCCGGTTGTGGTTCGGCACTGATGGCGACGGCATCAAACGTTACGATCCGACACGCGATTCGTTCGAATATTTCGACGACGTTTTCAAATCGTCGTTGTCGATTTCGGATCGTGATGCGCAATGGCATTTCATGTCGATGGCGAACGCCGGTGACGGCAAATTATGGGTCGCGACGAATCGCGGGGCCTATCTGTTCGATCCGGCCGCACGCCGCGCGACAGCGGTGGCGGTCGACCCGAAACAAGGCGACGGCCTGCCGGAAGCCAACACGCGCGCGGTGATCGTCGCCAGCGATGGCAGTGTTTGGTTCGGCACTTACGGCGGCGGACTTTCGCATTGGATTCCGCCATCCACCAATCAAGCCGCGCGCTGGGAAACGTATCAGCACGAAATAGCACAGCCCGACAGCTTGGCCCACAACATCATTCTTTCGCTGTTCGAGGATGACGGCGGCCGCGTCTGGATCGGCACACTCAACGGGCTGAGTGTCTACGACACGCGGCAACATCGTATGCATACGTATCGCAGCGAGGCCGGCAATCCGCAATCGCTGGGCGACAATCTCGTGCGCACGATCTACCAGAGCGGCGACGGCACGCTGTGGTTGGGGACGCAAAGCGGCATGGATCGCGTGGACGTGCCGAGCGCGGAGAAACTTCGGTTTGAACATTACGACACGCGCAACGGACTGCCCGGTGCGACGGTGTTCGGCATTCTCGAAGATACTCATCACAACATCTGGATCAGCACGAACGAGGGCTTGGCGACGTATAACCGCGCGATGGGCGCGTTCATGTCGTTTGCGTTGCGCGACGGGCTGCAGGGTCTGGAATTCAACGCTGGTTCGGCTTACCGCCGCGGCGACGGCGAGCTCGCGTTCGGCGGATTGCACGGAGTGAATCTATTTCGGCCCGATGTGCTGCGGCATGACGTCTATCTTCCGCCCGTCGTCGTCACGGGTGCGGCGATCGGCGATTCTCCTGTGGCCACGTCGATTCCGGCCAATGGGCTGGAAATGGATCAATCGCAGCGCATCATCCGCTTCGATTTCGCGGCATTGGATTACACCGCGCCGGAACGTAACAAGTTTGCGTATCGCCTGCGCGGTTTCGATCCAGACTGGATCGATATCGGCGCGCGTCACAACGCGACGTACACCAATCTTCCTCCGGGAAATTATCAGTTCGACGTACGCGGCAGTAACGCCAACGGTATTTGGAATCAGCAAGGCACAACCGTCGTGTTGCGTGTCCTGCCGCCGTGGTGGGCCTCGATCGGCTTCAAGATTTTTTATGCCGCGCTGGTTCTTTTACTGATCGGCTGGTTGTGGCTCGCGTATCGCCTTCGTCGCGCACGGGAGCTGGAATATCACCGTGAGTTGCGCGCGCGTGAAGATCGCTTGCGTCTCGCGTTGTGGGGTTCGGGCGACGAATTCTGGGACTGGGACGTACCCGGCGGGTTCATTCATCGTCTCGGTACCGATGGGCAAGCCGGTGTGCGCAGCGAGAGGACGATGACGCTCGCCGACTGGCGCGAGAACACCGCGCATCCGGACGATCTGCCGTTCGTCGAAAAAACCGTGAGTGAACATATTCAAGGCGATTCGGAGTTCTTCGAGATCGAACATCGCATTCGCGACGAATCCGATCGCTGGATCTGGGTCCTGTCGCGCGGCAAGGTCGTCGAGCGCGACGATGCCGGCAAGGCGCTGCGCGTCTGCGGCACGGCGCGCGACGTGACCTCGGCGCGCCTGGCCGAACGCGAGCGTCGTATCGCGTCGGAAGTCATCGACAGCATGAACGAGGCGGTGAGCGTGACCGATCTCGATTTCAATTTCGTCGCGGTCAATCGCGCATTCACGCGCATGTTCGGTTATCAGGAAACGGAAGTCCTGACGCAACCGGCGTCGATTCTCAATTCCGGACAACACACGCAAGAACACTACAACACGTTGCGCCAAGCGTTCCTCGCCAGCGGTCATTGGCATGGCGAACTCTGGCAGCGCCGCAAGAACGGCGAGGAATTCCTGAGCTGGATCGAAATCAGCGAAGTGCGCGACGCGGCCGGGCGACGCACGCATTACGTCGGCGTCACCAACGACATCACCGAGCGCAAGCGTGCCGAACAGGAACTGCGTTATCTGGCCAACTACGACACGCTGACCGGATTGCCGAATCGCGCGCTGCTCGGCGAGCGGCTCGCGCACGCGGTGATGCGCGCGCGGCGCACATCGCGCAAAGTGGCCGTGCTGTTTCTCGACATGGACCGGTTCAAACACGTCAACGATTCGATGGGCCACGCCATCGGCGATCGCGTCTTGAAAGCGGTAGGCGAACGGTTGCGCGCCAGCGTGCGCGACGGCGCGACGGTCGCGCGTCTCGGCGGCGACGAATTTACGGTGGTACTCGAAGACATCCATCACGCGGAAGAATCGGAAAAGATCGCCGCGGAATTGCTCAACGTGTTTTCCGATCCGCTCGATCTGGAAAGCGGCCAGCAAGTCGTGATTTCGCCGTCGATCGGCATCAGTCTTTATCCCGATCACGCTCAAGTGCCGACTGATCTCGTGAAGTACGCCGACACGGCGATGTATCAGGCCAAGGAAGGCGGCCGCAACATGTATATGTTGTACACGCCTGCGATGGACGCCGTTGCGCGCCAGCGCGCCGGCATGCTGGGCGCGTTGCGGCTCGCGCTGGAGCGCAGCGAATTGAGCCTGGTTTACCAGCCCATGCTGGATCTGGACGCCGGGCGCATCATCGGCGTCGAGGCGCTGCTGCGTTGGCATAACGAGGAATTCGGCGAAGTGCCGCCGGGCATTTTCATCCCGCTCGCCGAAGAGGCGGGATTGATCGAACGCATCGGCGAATTTGTGCTGTATCGCGCGTGCGAGCAGCTGGTGGCGTGGCAAGGCAAAGGCATGCCGCCGATCCGCATGTCCGTGAATCTTTCGGCGCTGCAATTGTTGCGCGATGAATTGACGCAACGCTTGTGCGAAGTGCTCGCGGAATTCAATCTCACCCCGCAACAACTCGAATTGGAATTGACCGAAAGCGTGCTGATGGCCAATCCCGAAGTGGCGATTCATACCTTGGATCGTCTGCATTCGCTCGGCGTCAGCATCGCCATCGACGATTTCGGAACCGGTTATTCGTCGCTGAGTTATTTAAAGCGGCTGCCGATCGATACCCTGAAAATCGATCGCAGTTTCGTCGGCGATATCACTACCGATCCCGACGACGAAGCCATCACCAAGACCATCATCACGATGGCGCATTCGCTGGACTTGAATGTCATCGCCGAAGGCGTGGAGACGCTCGAACAACTCGAATACCTGCACGAGCACGGGTGCGACGCGATCCAAGGCCATTGGCTGTCGCCGCCGTTGCCGCCGGATGTGTGTTTCACCTTTATCCGCGAATTCCAGCGCAGCCGGCCCGTGGCAGAGTCGCGCACTGCCGATCAGAGCCGCGTTCGTTGACCGTCCCTAAACTGCACCCTATAGTCAGCCTATGTCCGAAACCCATCCGCATTTGACCGATCTGCAAGCCATCAGCGGGCGCTTGGATAAGCTGCTGGAGCTGTGTCATCGCTTGAGCGAAGAGAATCGCAGTCTGCGCGTCAGTCAGGAACAGCTTTCCGCGGAGCGCTCGAATCTACTCGCGAAAAACGAACAGGCCCGATCGCGCGTCGAGGCGATGATCGCGCGTTTGCGTGCGCTGGAGCACAACGCATGAGTGCGGACAACGCGGTCGCCGTGATGATTCTCGATCGCGAATTCCTGATCGGCTGCACGCCGGAAGAACGGCCCGGCCTGATCGCCGCCGCCAGCTATCTCGATGGAAAAATGCGCGAGGTGCGCGCGGCGACGCGCGCGCAAGGCATCGAGCGCGTAGCGGTTTTGACCGCGCTGAACATCACGCACGAATTTCTACAACACAAGAATCGCATCGAAACCGATTCCGGCGCCATGGCACAACATCTGCAGATGCTGCGAAATAAACTTGATGGTGCGCTCGCGACGCCGGTAAAATAGGGGCGCGTCCCCTGCGGTGTGCGACAGCACATCCAACATATTTGCCTTGTTCCTATATACGACCCCGGGATAGCAGTGCCAGTGTCCGTGTGCAAGTCCGCCGTGAGCGGAAAGCCTAAAGACCGGCGAGCTACCCCACCTGATCCTAGGGATCAAGGTCGTTCGGTGTGCACCGGCATCGCGGAGGGCGCCACTTCTTTTTCACGGCGCGAGTTCTCGTGACCGACCTCAACGCCCAACAACTTCGTGCGCGCTTGCGCGAAGCGCGTGAACGTCTCGGTGCCGCCGAACGAATCGGCGCGGCGCAAGGCGTGCTCGGCAGTCTCGAGCAATTGCCGGAATTTCTCGTCGACATCAACATCGCCGGCTACTGGGCGGTACGCGGCGAAGTGCCGCTGAATCTCGTTTTCGCACGAACGCGCGCGCGTGAACAACGTTATCACTTGCCGATTCTGCAAGCGGACAAATCACTGAAATTCGCCGCATGGCAAGCCGGTGAAAGTTTGCAACCCAATCGCTATGGAATTCCAGAACCGGATGCGGCGATTGCAACAAATGCCGAAGGTCTGGACCTGGTGCTCGTGCCACTGCTCGGTTTCGATCGGCGCGGCAATCGTCTCGGCTCAGGCGCCGGCTACTACGATCGCACGTTCGCATTTCTGCGCGAACGGACACGTCCGGTACAACCGATTCTCGTCGGCATCGGTTACCATTTCCAAGAAGTCGCGGCGATGACGCCGAACGCGTGGGACGTGTCGATGGATTTCATCGCCACCGATCGCGAACTGATCGACTGCACCATCGAAACACGGAACGAATCCGCATGAATTACTGGCTGATGAAAACCGAGCCCGAAGAGTTTTCGATCGACGACCTGGCCAAGCGCAAAACCGAACCGTGGGGCGGCGTGCGTAATTATCAGGCGCGCAATTACATGCGCGAAATGCAGCGCGGCGACGGTGTGCTGTTTTATCACTCCAGTTGCGACGTGCCTGGCGTGGTCGGCATCGCGGAAATCAGCAAGACGGCGCACGACGATCCCACGCAATTCGACAAGAAGAGCGATTACTTTGATCCGAAAAGCAAACCGGAATCGCCGCGTTGGTCTGCCGTGGAAGTGAAGTACAAACGCAAGTTGAAACGCAACATCACGCTGACGGAATTGAAAACCAAACGCGAGTTACACGATCTGATTTTGTTGCGGCCCGGCAATCGTCTGTCGGTTTTGCCAGTGAGCAAGAAGGATTGGGATTTCATCTTGCAGCTTGAATCCGGATCGACCGAATGAGCATCGATCGCGAGGAACAAAAACGTCTCGCCGCAGAGCGCGCGATGACGTACGTCGAACGCGGCAGCGTGATCGGCGTCGGCACCGGGTCGACCGTCGCCTATTTCATTCAGGCGCTCGGTCGTCAGCGAGGATTGATCGAATCGGCCGTGTCGAGTTCGGAACAGAGCACGGCGCGGCTGAAGGAACAAGGCATTCGCGTCGTCGATCTGAACAGCGTCGGCACGCTGTCGATCTACGTCGACGGCGCCGACGAATGCGATCCCAACAAATGCCTGATCAAGGGCGGCGGTGCGGCGCTCACGCGCGAGAAAATCATCGCGGCCGCATCGAAGTCGTTTGTTTGCATGGTCGATGCGAGCAAGCGCGTGGCCGTGCTCGGCAAATTCCCGCTGCCCGTCGAAGTTATTCCCATGGCGCGCGGTTATGTCGCGCGCGAAATCGTCAAACGCGGTGGAAACCCGATCTGGCGGGACGGCGTGACGACCGACAACGGTAACATCATCCTCGACGTATACGGTTTGCACATCGCTGATCCGCTGGCGCTCGAAGCGGATTTGAATCAGATCACCGGGATCGTTTGCGTCGGCCTTTTCGCGAAACGGCCAGCGGATATCGTGCTGATCGGCGACAGCGTGATGAGCTGATCAGGTTTGTTTCTGCAATTGCCGGATCATCCCCGACAATCCACCGTGTAGCGCGAATACGTTGAATCCGAGTTTACTGAGAATGAACGCCGCCGCCGCGCTTCGCTCGCCCGTATTGCAATAGACGATATATTTTTTCGAACGATCGAAATCGGACACGTTCTCGCGCAAAGTATACAAAGGCGCATTGATCGAGCCGTTGATCGCGCGCTCCGCGTGCTCTTCCGGCATGCGCACATCGAGTACGACGGCACCCTGCCGTGCCATGATCGATGCCATGCCGGGCGTCAGCCATTCGACAACCGGCGGCTTCATTACTTCGTCGAACGCTTTCTTGGCCAACCGCATGAGCTTGCCGTCTTTGATCATCGTTACCGTCGCATTGCGCACGGTGTTCGCGAGCAATGCGTCTTCGCCAAACGTATCGCCTCGGACGAGATATGCGACAACGGCATGCCCGGTCTCCAGACTCTTCGAAACCGACGCGGCGCCTTCCTTGATCGCGTAGTAATAATCGGCTTCCTCGCCTTCGCGAATGATGACGTCGCCGCTTTTGACGCCGATCTCTTCGAAGCGCTGAAACATGCGTTCGATGTTTCCGGTCGGCAGCTTGTGTAGCGCGCGCGATTGAAGCAGCCGGAAAACCCAACGGTTGGCATCAGGCGTTGGATCGAAGTGCCGAAAATTTTCCGCGCGAGATAACTGATCCCACGTCTGGATTTTTTCCATGTAGCGGCGGTCGAGCTTGATGATTTGCGCGGTGAACGACGTCACCGTCGCCGTGAATCGGCGCGGCTGCAAATCGCCTAGTGCATAGCGACCTTGCAACGTGCTGGCATCGCTGTCCTTCTGTTTACCATCGGGATAATCGCCGCGCACGCGGCCGCTCAACAGGAATATGGTGTGGTCGTCCGTGTCGCCCGCGCGAAACAGAACCTGATCGCGCGCAACTTCTTCCACCTTCGCCTCGCGCGCGAGCTGCTCCAGATTCTCCGGACGCAACCGGTCCAGCGGATAGAATTTCGCAAGATCATGGCTTTCGATGCTCATGCGCGCTCCCCGAGTCCGCACAAAGTGTAGCTCGCGCGGCTACCGACGGGAATGGCCGCACTGGCCTATGATGGCCTAATGCAAAATCCGCCATCGAAACTAGCCGAAGAATTGAGCATCGCGGGATTCGCATTCGTCGAGGGTGCCGAGATCGACCGCGAACTCGATGGCGTCATCGATCGACCAGAATGGACTGAGTTCGCCGATAGCTGGAACGATCTGGCGATGGACACGTACTTGGCCGAGCATGGCTCGTTTCGACGCCGGCGGCACGGGATTTTTTCCGTGTCGGTCGACGGCGATATTCGCCAAGAACCGCATCAGCCGCACTATCAGAGCAAGACCTACAACACGCTGCAAGGCGGCATCGAGCGATGGTTCGAACCCTTATCGCCCGCGATTGCCTGCGGCGATGTGCTGCGGCGAATTTTGCTGTTCTGCGCTAATACGTTCGGGCAGTTATCACCGCAAACGAGGAAGTGGCGCGGGGAGGTTCATCAGTTTCGCATCGAGGCAAGACCGGGGCAGGACGGGCTGCCTACGCCGGAAGGCGTGCATCGCGATGGCGTCGACTATGTTCTGGTCATGATGGTTTGCCGCACGAACATCGCAAGCGGAACGACATCCATTCACGATGTCTACGGACGGCGGCTCGGCAGTTTCACGCTGACCGAGCCCCTCGACGCGGCGCTTGTCGACGATCATCGCGTGCTCCATAGCGTCACGCCCGTGCGGGCGATAGATGAGTCAACTGTATCGTTCAGGGACGTGCTGGTCATCACTTTGAAAAAAGTGTAGAAATATACACGGAATTATCTGTGGCCATCATCGATTCGTCGCCCGCAGCGATTCAATTCAACGTTTTCTGTGCAACCGGCACGGGCAATCTGTACAAGACCTGCAGCAACCGGCTGAGCCCCGCACTATTCACACCGTAGATTATCGCGTCCACAACGACCGACATTCGCGCAACACCGTCGGGTCCTATCTCCTCCGCTTCAATGCCCCAAGGCTCGAATCGAACGTCCACAGGCCTGAAGCCATCGGTGTCGATAAGCATGGTATTTAGATAGTTCAACGATTCATTGATCTGCACCGGCAAGCCGCGCACGAGGGTCGCCGCCAATGTCGGATTCTCGATGGGCAGAATTCCGACCGCCTGCTCGGACAAGGTGCGTAGCGCGGTCGCCTGAAGATCTTCGTCCTGCAGGTCGGCCATGCGCACTGTAGCGTCAAGCAACGATCTTATCGGAGCTTCTTGTGCAAAGCGTATTCCGACATTAATGAGCTTAAGGAACGCATCCGGGGTTTTTGTTGCATATATCTTTAGTTGTTCATAGGGAATTAATTCCATATTCTTCAGTACTTGGATTTGCATATCACGGGGCTGACTTTTCAACAATTCCTCGACTTGTTCCATAAGCTCAGTCAATTCCGTCAATTTAGTTCCTGTGACGTTGTTGGCCTTGGCGATCGCATTGGTCGCCGTTTGCACCAGCGAACTCAGCGTCGCGCCGGGCACGGCGGCGGCCAGCACTTGCTCGCTCACGCTTAAAGCCTTTTGTGCTTCCGCTGCGGGCTGCAATAACATGCCCACCGCCCCATCGCCCGCCGCACCGAGCATATAAATTGCCGGGGCTGATGCCGTCATGGCAGCGAGAATAATTGTCTGATTGGTTGGATCGTCCAGCAGTCTGCCGCTGGTCAAGCCATCGTGAATTTCCGACCAGTTTCGATACGTCATCTTATTGGGCGGATTCGGATAGTCCCCATCGAAATCTTTCGAGCCGATGACCGTGGTATAGCCTGGCGGTAATTCGTAACCGGCGGAGATTTGTTCGCACGTCACCGACGTAGTGACGCTTGTTATGTCGTCGAACGGATTGCATGACCATATCCCGCCTTCCACCATGTTGAGATAATTTTGTCGCTCGGCAACGACGCGTTCCTTGCTCTGGGCGCTCATGAATTCGCCGGCGCCGCCATCCAGAGGAGCATTGCTGACGGTATCGGTCGGTCTGCCGTCGGTGGTCGAGCCGGTCTGCCTTGTCCAATGTATGGCGGCGATGTCGTCGTTCGAAAACTGTGATGTGTCGGCGAAAAAGTTGTACGGCTTTGGCGGCGCATCGCCTGCGGTTCCGCCGCTGCCACTGCCGCCGGTGGTGCCGCCTCCACTACCGCCACTGCCGTGACTTCCGCCTCCTGATCCGCTCCCGCCTGTGAATGGCGGCGGTGAACTGGCGATAGGACGGCAGATTTCGATACAAATGATCGCGGAACAAAAACCGACCGGCGACTGCCCCGACGGACACTCGCCCGACGGCGGCGTGACGCCGCCTCCGGGAATGCAGTCGGGGTTGAAGGGTGACGAACATTCCTGTGCGTATGCGTGCTCGATCAAGGACGGCGCCAGGCTCGCTAGCGCTATCCACATTCCACTCAGCTGCGCGATGCGTTGCCATCGCGATGCATTACGCGTCTTATTACTCATGTCGTTTCTCAATTCCATCATGGCGTGGTGCTCAGTATTCCGACGACGCCGTCGCGTTGCGTACTTCCGGTTGGGTCAAGTGCGTCGCTTGTCACGGGGAAATCCGCGCTCAGCGTGCTTCCGGTCAGGTACAGGGCGGTACTCGCGTCGTTCAACATCATGTCGCCCAGGCTGTTGGCGTACGTGCCGCCGAAGCCGAGGGTGTACGCGATAGTCGATCCCTTATCCGAACTTTGCAGGCGAACGAGAAACAGATTTTCGCCCGAAAAAATGGGTTGGGAATCGACGGAGGAAATGTCCTCTTCCGGAATTTGATCGGCCGACAAATTGGTGAGCGACTTGCGGCGCGCACCCGCCACGTTGCAAGCGATATATACGTTGTCCGATGCGTCCGCCGCCAGTCCTTGCGCCACGGCCAGCGCACAATGGTTGGTTACACTTTCGGGTCCGAAGCCGACGTAGCTCTGATACGCAAACGCGGGTGTTGACGTTCCGCTCGCGTAACCGTTCGGTGTGACCTTCAACAGCGCGGGATCGCGAAAGCCGCCGAGAGTTTTTTTTACCGCTTGATCGGTGGTGAACAGGCAGTAACCATTGGTCAACATGAGCAGATACATGTTGTCGTTCGAGTCGACGGCGACTTTTTCGCCGGTTGTGTGATAAATCCGCAAAGGATCGGATGCGCTGCAGGCGCCGGCCGCCGAGTCGACGACGCTATAGGCGATCGACGACAACGCCGGGTCGAACTCGGTCATCACGGCGTCGGTAATGCCTACCATTCCATCGAGAGTGAGCGATTCCGAGACGTCGATCGGCAAGTAAGCATTGGACGAGATCGGATACTTGCTCGGTGTCAAAGAGCCCTCCGTCCATTCGTACCACAAGCGGTCGATATGGTTGAGCGAGCCGCCGACGAGAATGTTTCCAGTCGAATCAATGGCGACGCTAGCCAGGCTCACCGAACTTTCATGGTCGTCGGAATCCTGGACGCCCAAGTAAGTGCTGTTCACGACGTTACCGGCGTAGTCCAGAACCGTGATTACTCCAGACTGCCGGCCGCTCAGCGTTTTCTGATAGGAAGCCGCGGGAACGGGTCCTGTGACGACCGGATAGAATTCCGACGTCGTGTTCCCTGCGATGACAATATTTCCGGTAGGCGTTGCGCGCAACGCATTGACGGCGGTGATGCTGGTGAGCGGATGCAACGGATCGTCAGTGGGTGCGGGAATGTCGCCGAATAACTTAGACCATTGCAGAATGAGACCTGGACCCGCCGGGTCGCCGGGTGGCCTCGGTTTGAATTTCTGCACGAACCCCAGTGCATTGCCAGCCGGGACAGAAGCTGGATGATTTGCATCTCCAGAATCAACGAGCGTAGTAATCCCGGCCACGTAGAGCGTACCCCAAAGGTCCGTATCGACCGCGGTAACGCGGCACTCGCCATTCGCTAGCGATGCGTTACGGTCGAGTCGAGCGGCGCCGGTCAAGGGTTCCAGCGTAGGTTTGGGAAATGGCAGCACCACGCTGAAGTCGAGCGTTTTGCCGTCCGGCCCGAGTCGACTGACGAAGCAAAGCAACTGCTCGCCATGTAGCGTCGACGGAAATGGATTTGCGCCGAGCGCCGATAAGTCGCGGGAATTGGTGGCGCCGCCAATATAGATGTTGCCCAGGAAATCGCGCGCGATTGAGGTGGGATTATCCTCACCGCTTCCGCCCAAAAAAGTAGCGTAGTTCAAGGCCGGCATTGCCACTGAAATAAGAGGGCAGCAAATAATCGCAAGAACGAAACATGTAATTAGCTTTTTACACATATTATACCTTTATACAATTTCATCGGTTCACGATCACACGGGCTTTACGGCAGCGTAAACAGCCCTATCAAGCCGTCACTGCCGCCATTGATCGTCGGGGACATTGCGCTGGGAGTCATCAGTAGATCGCCGCTTTTTGTCGTACCGACGACGCCCATCGTTTTCCCGCCGGAAGCGATAACGCTGTCCAGCATGACGGTTGAGTACGTTCCTCCAAAGCCTGTTACGGATTCGACGTTTGACGATGATCCGTCGCCAGCGATCGTCAGACGCTCGAGGAAGATATTGGCCGTTTTCAGATTGCGGATCTGATTAATGGCTGCCGAATAGGCAGGCCATAAAGCGGGCTGCGCCCCGACCGCGTTGTGAATTACGTAGACGGTTGAATCACTTCCGGCGGGGAGTCCGCCGATTGCCTGCACCTTGAGCGAACTAGTGATATCGCCTCCCAAATCCAGGTACGTGACGTAGTCCAGCACTTTCTTCGTGTTGAGCCGCATGAGATATCCCGCGCTGCTGGCCCTGGGCGTTTTTTGGACGGCGTTGCCCGTCACCGCCAGGCACGGAGAGGTGGTTGTACCAACCATGTATAGGTTTCCGGCGCTGTCTGATGACACGGCGGAGGTATCCGTTACGGCTGCGTACTTCTTGCCGAAAGGGTCGGCTAGTCCCGACATGCACTCGGTGTCCAGGCTCGGGTGAATAAAACTGCCGTAGACCAATTTCTTTAGGTCTGGCGCGAGTATTCCGACGAATCCGCTGGTTGAGTCTTCGTTGAGATTCCCAAACGCGTCGGCTGAAATCTGCATGTTCTGGGAATCGGTGCTTCCGACGACAACGATGTTCCCCGCTTCGTCCAACGTAATTCCATTGACACGCGTCGTGGCGGCAGCGCGCCCCGCGCGGGCGGGTGCGCCGCCGAGATAGGTGCTCGCCAGCACCGTGCCATCAGAATCAAGTGTTGAGACGAAACCGCCCACGACATTGGAATATATGCCCTCTTGCAGAGAGCCTTTCACGTTCGGCAGTTCCCACGAGTCGGTCCATCCTCCGACGTAGGCTGCGCCCAAAGCATCGAGCGCAAGGGACGAAATGAACGTCTTGCTGCTTTCACCGATGTAATGATTTTTCCCGTCGGTTGGGGATTTGATGTAAGCACCCAGCACGACCGAGTAAACCAGTTTGCCGCTGGTATCGAGCTTGGTAACGAAGCCCATCATGCTGCCGCGCAAGTTTGCGGATGCATGATTTCCATCGCCTTCGATGTGAAGCAGGCCGGTCGAGCCGGCGACAACGATGTTTCCCGTTGCATCGATACGAATGGCGGTTGGATTGCAATCACGATCGTTCCAATCTACGTCTGACTTCGTCACGCCGTCGAAATAGATGGAAGAGTTATTGCCGGGCGGCGGAAGGACAGTACTGCTTAGGACATGAGTGGCAGTCGGATCAAGTTTCGTGATCACGCAATGCATGGTTCCTTTGTATAGAAAGTCGGAAAACGCTCCGGATGCCAAGCCGGGAAAATTTCCGGACCCCGTCGTGGATGCGACGTAGATGTTGTTGCTCGCATCGAAAGCGATGGCTTTCGCTAAATCTGGGCCGCTGCCGCCGAGGTAAGTCGCGTTCGACAGGGACATCGCGTGGGTGGTTGCTGTTGTGATCGCCAGAATCGGTAAAGTGCGGATGATTAACGACGAGACGCGGGAATTACGTTTGCGGTGCATTCGAAACGACTCTAGTCCGAAGTGGATGGAGGCGAGAGTCTAGATTGATGCGCAAAGCTCAAACGGACAGGTTCCCGTCAAGAATGAGACAAAGAAAAGGGATTTGCTCATGCAGAAAAAACAAAACCCCCGCCGCGAGGACGAGGGTTTTTGGATATGAAGCCCCTGGCAGTGACCTACTCTTGCATGGCTTAAGCCACACTACCATCGGCGCGGGTGCGTTTCACTGCCGTGTTCGGGATGGGAACGGGTGGGACCACACTGCTATATCCGCCAGGGAGGCGGTGAAGTCACAAGTCGCGGTTGCGCGCCTTGGACTTACATAGGGTTGGGACGTAACAAGGTTTGACTCTCTCGAGCGATATGTCATCGAGGTGCTCTTGTGAGAAGTGCCGCCGGGAGCGGCTTTAGCTTCCGCAAGAGGGATCTTGCATAAATTAAGGCAAAACAGCTTGGAGTTATATGATCAAGCCGCACGGATCATTAGTATCAGTTAGCTCGGCATTACTGCGATACACACCTGACCTATCAACCACCTAGTCTTCATGGGGCCTTTAGGGGACTTATGTCCCGGGAGATCTCATCTTGAGGCGCGCTTCCCGCTTAGATGCTTTCAGCGGTTATCGCTTCCGAACGTAGCTACCCGGCAGTGCCACTGGCGTGACAACCGGAACACCAGGGGTTCGTCCACTCCGGTCCTCTCGTACTAGGAGCAGCCCCTCTCAAACCTCCAACGCCCACGACAGATAGGGACCGAACTGTCTCACGACGTTCTGAACCCAGCTCGCGTACCACTTTAAATGGCGAACAGCCATACCCTTGGGACCGGCTACAGCCCCAGGATGTGATGAGCCGACATCGAGGTGCCAAACACCGCCGTCGATATGAACTCTTGGGCGGTATCAGCCTGTTATCCCCGGAGTACCTTTTATCCGTTGAGCGATGGCCCTTCCATACAG
>CAZZWP010000004.1:0-62487 GCA_964657965.1 uncultured Rudaea sp.
ACATACGCCTGCGACCGTTGGCTCAATTGATATGACATCGTTCGGCGTGTAAGCCACGTTGTGTGCCGATGCAGCCAGACGATAATCGCGCGTTTGCGTGCGTGACTTACGCCCGGGAAACTGTAATACCAACGATAGAGTTTCTGTTCCAGCGTCCACGGAACACTTGGCGATCGTAACGCGCCGGGTAGACGCAGCGGTGCCGACAGTCGCCACGACCAGGAACGACGCATAGCGCGCACAGAATCTTCCAGCGCACCGGCATGTCGGCTCAACTCATCGGTTTGTTGCCGCAGCAGTGCGTTATCTTTAGCGAACTCGTGCATGCGCGCGTCGTCGGAACGTTGCTTGTTTTTTAAGTCCAGCAGCTGACGACGCTCGTCATTGAGTTCTTTGGCCGTTCGCGCATGCGCATCGACTATCGACTGCCGCTCGATGGCCAGCGCTTGCCGCTCCTGCGCGTGAAGCTCTCGTTCGCGCGCATGGGCCTGCCGCTCTTGCGCGTAAGCTTCGCGTTCTTGTGCATAAGCCTGCGATTGGCGCTCGCGCTCGCGACTATTTTCTTCGAGCGTGGCTGCGATGCGATCGAGTCGTTGTTGAGTCTCGCCTTGCGCGGCACGACGACCTTGTTCGATGTGAAAGGCAAATGCTGCCTCGAATTCGCCGAGCGCAACGTCGGGCGACGGCGCGTCCGGTGCGTCGGTAACCGTAACCGGGTCCTCGGCAAGCGCTTGTTTGTCCAACCACGCATATAACGCGGCCTGCGCCGGGGTTAGTGTCACCACGCCGTCGGCCTTGCTGCGATGAAGGTCATTCTCGATGACGGTCCCTGTAGTTGCCGTGAGGCCGTCCACGCCTTGCGCGGCAATTCCGCGGATGAGACGTTCGGTCTGGACGTGCGGCTCGTCGAGAAGACGTTGGAACGAAACGAAAAGCGCGCGTTTACCGTGCAGCGTCTTCAGTAGCTCGCGCAAATATTTTTCCCACAGCAACAACGGGAATTGACTCGTCAAAACACCGCGATGTGTGTCGGCCAGCGAACGCGCGATTTCGCGCGGATCGCGGACGACCACCACGAACGCCGTATGCGGTAGCAAAGGGACCCACAACGGAAGCAACAGACTCAGGCGCGGATCTTTCACCAGCCATGGAGTGCCATGCGCGTTAAGTGCGGCGATGGTCTTCTTCAGGCTGATTTGCAGCGCGGTCACTTCGCCGGCCGGCAGCGCCGTTGTGTCAAAGCGAGCGGCACGGTCCCACGCGTGACCGACGGACTGTAAAAATCGATCGTGCTCGATGACTAGATCGATGCGCTCAAAATAGCCGCCGGGGTTGTCGCGCGGATGCGGCGGCAATAGATCGCCTTCATCGCCCGCATACGCGCCACTCGCCGCTATAACACGCGCCACCGCCGACGTGCCGGAGCGGTGCATCCCGAGCACGAGGATCGCAGGTTGAGAGTCGGTGTTATCGGATTCTGTCATCGAAATAAGTTTGGGGATTCGAAGGCAACGAGTGGGACAACAAGCAGACGTCCGCAGCCCATACCCGGATTTTACGCGACTCAACGGCGCGGCGTCCTTCGGAGGGGCGGATGGATATTGCATAATCCCGCGTTAATCAACGGGAACGACCGATGACGGACACTGTCGCCCACTCACATCCCGCGTTTAGTCGGCGCGCCGGTTGGCTTGCCGCTGTGCTGGTCGTCCTGGGCTGGAGCATTGCATTCATCGTCTTGCGCTCGGTTCCGCAACCGGCAGTAATTCTGCACATGCACGTGTATGCGGATCATGCCGGTGCGGTGCAGTGGTACTACGATCGCGGGCAGGGCCTTTCCGAAAGCGAAATGGTCTCGGCCGACGTACGCCGTGGCGACAATCAAATCACTTTTCAATTTCCGACGGGTGTGTATCGATTTCTGCGCTTCGATCCGATCAATAACGACAGTCACACGCGGATCGACCACTTGCAGTGGGAGGCGTTACCCGGCGTCACGACGCCACCGAACGCAGATGAACTGCAGCCGTTAGCGAACATTGATCGTGTCGAGCGGCATGGCGGTTCGCTCGATATTTGGCCGGTAACGAATTCGCCCGATCCGCAAATGTCGCTGCCGCTGGCCGCGCCGCTGGATTGGTCGGCATCGATGCAGTCTCCTGCAACGGATGCGTTGCGCGCGCTGATTGCGGCGATCGTGCTTGTGGCGACTACTTTTATCGTATGGCGCTATCTCACGATGTTCCGACTCGTCGTGACTGGCATGTCGATCGCCAGCATACTTATTTTCGCGATGGCTTGGGTTTCGACGACGAAGGCATCCGTGCATCCCGATGAGTATTCGCATTATTTCGCGTATCAATACTATGAAACGCACCTATTGCCACCGGCCATCGTCGATCCCGCGACCATTCCATCGACATCCGTGTGGGGATTTTCGTATCTATTCGAACTCGACGTTGTCTATGACATTGCCGCGCAGGCAACGATCGGATTACGACACTGGCTCGGCGACGACCTGTTCGCAGCGCGCATGTTCCAGTTTGCGATGTGGTTAATCTTGCTGGCGATGGCAGCACTTCGACGTTCTTGGACGTGGGTATTGTGCGTAACGTTGATAACGCCACAACTTTGGTACGTGTTCTCTTATCTCAACGCGGATGCGTTTCCTTTCTTTTTGTCGATAGTCGCCGCTTGCCTGATTGCGGACGAATCCAGTGGTTTAAATCGTTTCTTGCGCGAGGGAGGTATGCGGCGCGCAGCTTTATGGATAGCCGCACTCTGTTTGGGCGGTGTGTTGGTTTCCAAGCGTAATTACTTGCCAATCGTCCCCGTTTTTTTAATCTGGTTGGCGGTCATCCACCTGCGGGTGGGCGCTACCATCGCAGTTATCGTTCTCGGCGCACTATTGATGGTGGGCGTTTCAGTCTTTGTCGCAGACGTGCCGTCGATTAGTCCGATTGCGATGCCGCTGAAAGTCGTAGCAGTGCTGCTCGCCGGAGTCTGCGTTGTCATCATATTTCTCACGCGTTGGCGCGACTCCCTGTCACGTGGCGTGCTATTGCGATTGGTTGGATTTACCACGCTATGCATTGCCGTCGCAGCGCCGCGTGTGGCATGGGACGTCCATGTCAATGGCATGCCGGCTCAGAAAAACGCAACCATCCATCAAGTAATCGAACAGCGTGCTGGCGTCGATTTCAAACCGTCTGCAATCGCGGCGGGTAAAGGCAATCCATCGGTGGGACTCGCGTCGCGAGGCGTCAGTTTGTCGCAGCTTATATTCGCGCCATATAACTGGGGATGGAGCAGTATGGCGAGCGCCTTCGGTATCTACGGATACATGAGCATCTTTACGCCGAACTGGATGTATCTCGCATTCGCTACTCTTGCCTTCGCACTGACTTTGCTGGCTGTCAATGCGTTGCGTCGCGAATGTCCAAACGATTGGATCGGCCTGACGAGCGTATTCGTCGTCGGAGCGCTGCTTGTTATTTCGAGTTCGCTTTTGCTCAGCTGGACCAACGCGCTGCAATCGCAGGGCCGCTATTTGCTTCCCATTCTGCCGATGTTCGCACTCGTGCTGGGTGTTGCGTCTCCCCAAATCCCATCATTAACGACACGGCTGATCGGGTCAGCCGCACTGTCGCTGGGCGTCGTTTCATTTGTGGGTTACGCGTTACCGGCATTCGTGGGACAGTGATCATCGGCAATCTCGGCTAAAATGCGTTAGCGGGATTCTCGTTGGATTGTCGGAGTCGGTGTGGAGCAGTCAGTCTACGAAGTGGAATCGGAAATCGAAGCGACGCATTGGTGGTTCACCGAACGTCGTCGCTTATTCGCTAACATGATCGACCAGCTCAAACTCCCGCGAGATGCGCGTATTCTGGACATCGGCACGAGTACCGGAACCAATCTACGCATGCTACGCGAACTGGGATTCACACAATTCGAAGGACTTGATTCAAGCCCGGATGCAATCCGTTGGTGCGCGGAAAAAGGATTGGGCAAAGTCACCTCTGGAGATGTATGTGCTTTGCCGTTTCCGGATGGTCGTTTCGACCTCGTCCTGGCGACCGACATTATCGAACACGTCGATGACGATAGTGCCGCCTTGCGACAAATTCAGCGCGTACTCGCACCAAACGGTAAGGTGCTGATTACGGTACCGGCATTCCAGTCATTGTGGGGATTACAGGATGACGTCTCGCATCACAAACGGCGCTATCGGGCGCGGCAGCTTTTGGAGCGCGTTCGCGGCGCTGATTTGCGAGTATTGCGGGGCTTCTATTTCAACTATCTGCTGTTCGCGCCGATCTGGCTTGCCCGTTGGGTAATTCGACTATCAAAAACCAAACTGAGCAGCGAAGCGCAAGTGAACTCGCCGCTGATTAATCGCATCATGAAAGTCATTTTTCGCATCGATGTCGGGACGGCGCCGACCCTGCATCCGCCATTCGGTGTTTCTTATCTTATATTGGCGACGCCGAATAAATCCTGCGTAAAGATTAAGCCTTAAGCGCGTCTGCGTCCGCCGAATTTCCACGAGTTGCCGTTGCGGAAAACGATGTACGTCGATTGGGGTTCGATGCTTTCATTGGCGGCGAGCCAGCGCTCGATTTCTTCGCGTCGAATATAGGCGGTTTGCGGGGTGACCAATTGGTCGAACGCGACATGGCGGAAAAACGCGAATTCCCGCGGCGCGATCCAAAGGCAATAATCGCGTAGCGGCGCGTTGCGCAGCGCGTTAGGCGATCGCTTTATGACCGCTCGCAGCAATTTTGCATACAGAAAAAACGGAACAGCGAGCGGCGTTGCGAGAGCGTACTTAGTAAACCACCATGGCAAGCGCGCCGCGATTTTGCGAATCGGATCGACGAGCGCGACGACGACACCATTGCCTTCGCGCGCATACACCCAACAGTGGAAGCGTCCGCCTGTTCGAGTATTGCGCACCACGGATCGAAAACCGACTTGCGGTTCCTTCAGGTGATGGAGCACGCCGATGCAGTAGACGATATCGAATCCGTCCGACGTGAACTCGGTGAGATCGCCCTTCACGACTTCCGCGTTGCCTGCGTCCGCGCGCTTAAGGTTCGCACGCGCCGATTCGACCGAAGCGCCGAGATCAACGCCGACCAAACGCCGCGGATGCCAGGCCGCTGTATGCACCAACAAGCTGCCATTGCCGCATCCCAGTTCGAGCACATCGCAGCCGTTGAAGTCGGCCTCGCCCAGCGGCGCCATCCAGTCGGCAAATTGGTCGCTCGTGTAGACGGAGCCGGCCGGAAGGTTGTTCCATGACGTGGCAAACGCATCTGCTGTGCGCTGGTCGTTGCTCATGCGGCGATCGTCTCCGCCTTCTGCGATGGTGTCGTTTGCAATGGTCTGGCAATTGTCGAATTTTGCAACGCAATTTCGCTCCAAAGATAGAGACGATGATCGGCTTTGCGTCCACGCTGCTCTCTCAAACAGCGTTGCCAAAATTCGCCACGCGTGCCTTGCACGGCAGCAGGCGTTCCGAGCGCGCCGGAAGCTAACCAACCGCCGATGGGTAATGCGAATCCCTGCTTACGGCGCGTTAGGATTTCGCGCGGCAGCAGCCGTTCGGCGTAGCGACGCAAAATCCACTTACTTGTCGAACCGCGCAGTTTGAGGCGCGCGGGAATCTTACGGAGAAAGTCGACCAGCTCAATATCAAGGAACGGCGCACGCACTTCGAGCGAATGCAACATGCTCGCGCGGTCGACTTTGACGAGTATGTCGTCTTGCAAATAGAGCCGAATATAAAACGCGATTGCGCGCTCCACGGGATCGTCGGACGAACAGCTATCCCACGCATCGATCGCTTCGCTATAGATATACTCAAGGTCTTGCGGGGCTCGGAAAAGTGTATCGAGTTCGCTGGGCGTGAGCGGCGCCATCCACACGGGTAACCTCAGATGCGCGGGATAATTCATTCCTCGCAACGTTCGCTTGAGGCGAAAATCCAAGCTCATGTAACGATGCGAAACAGGCAGGCGTGCCGCAGCCATCGATATGCCGCGATGCATGGGTTTCGGCATCAATTTTTCATACCAGCGCGCATAACGCAGCGCGCGGAACGGATCGTATCCGGCAAGCAGTTCGTCGGCGCCGTCGCCGCCGAGAGCGACGGTTACCTGTCGCCGTGCGTGCTGACAGAGCAGATACGTCGGCAGAATCGAGGAATCGGCGATAGGTTCATCCAGTCGCGCGGCGAGATCGGGCAGGATATCGAGCGCCCGCTGGATCGATAGCGTTTCGACTTGATGATCGGCGCCGACGTGCTGCGCCACCATTTTCGCGAAACGGGTTTCGTCAAAGCTTGCTTCCTCGAAACCGATCGAGAAAGCTTTGATGCGATTGCGTCCGGCGTGGCGCATAGCGAGCGCGGTGATGACGGACGAATCGATGCCCCCTGAAAGGAAACATCCGACGGGAACGTCGGCAACCAGGCGCCGAGCGACGGCGGCATCGAGCTTCGCGCCGAATTCGTCTATCACGAAAGCGTCGTTGCGCGGATCGTAGGCGTGCGGCTCCGCTTCATATCGCCAATAGCGTTCAATGCGCGTTTCCAGCGTGGACAGAGCGAGGCTCAAGGAATGACCGGCCGGTAATTTGTATACATTCTCCAGAAACGTCAGTGGCGCGGGGACGTATCCGTACGCGAAATACTTACGCAACGCGCGTTCGGAAATCGCCGCAGGTACCGCTGGGTACTCGCGCAGTGCGGTGAGTTCGGACGCGAATGCGAAACCATTTGCTCCTGCGTAATAAAACAATGGTTTTTTGCCGAAACGATCGCGTGAGAAAAATACTTGGCGCTTGTCGCGATCGTAAAGAGCGAACGCCCACATGCCGTTGAGACGATGTTGTATTTCCTTGCCCCACTGTCTCCAACCGTGCAACAGCACTTCGGTGTCGGAGTGGTCAGTGACGAAGCGACTGCCCAGTTGGGTTAACTCAGCGCGAAGTTCACGGCAGTTGTAGATTTGACCATTGAACACGACGGTCAATGCGCCGTCGACGGTCGTCATTGGCTGTTTACCTCCGGCGATGTCGAGAATCGCCAGACGCTGGAATCCGAGATGCACACCGTTTTGCGATTCGATCAGCGTGCTGGCCTCGTCCGGACCGCGGTGCGCAATACGCGCCATCATACGATGCAGAATGTCCGCATCGCCCGCACCGAAGAAGCCACCGATGCCGCACATCGGTCAAGGCACCTTAGCGTTCGTGCGGACGATTCGACCCACGCGATATACCGACTTGCCCTGCGATTCGTGATACGTTCGATTGAGCATTTCCGCGAGCAGGCCCATCAAGATACTGAGCACACCGACCGAGCCGAGGAAGATCGTCAGCAGCGGCAGTGGGGTCTGAATCAGCGATGTGCCGAAAAAAAGTTTCAGCACCAACGCCCAGATGCCCGTGATACCACCTAGCAAAATGGTCAACAATCCGAATCCGCCGAAGATATAAATCGGTTTGCCTGAATAGCGAAAAAGAAACTTGACGACGAGTAAATCGAGCACGACCTTGATGATGCGCTCGAGACCATACTTCGATTCGCCATATAAGCGCGGATGATGCGTCACTTCCATTTCGGTGACGCGTGCGCCGTTCCACGAGGCATAGATCGGCACGAAGCGATGCATCTCGCCGTAAAGCTTGACCCCTTCGAGGACGTCGCGTCGGTAGGCTTTCAGCGAACAGCCGTAATCGTGCAGTGGCACGCCGGACACACGCGAGATGATCGTGTTTGCGACACGACTCGGTAGATTACGCTTCATCGCGTTGTCTTTCCGATCCTTTCGCCAACCGGAGACGACGTCGAAACCCTCGTCGAGTTTTGCGAGCAGTTTGCCGATGTCGGCCGGATCGTTCTGCAGATCGCCATCCATCGGCACTATGACTTCACCGCGCGCGTAATCGAGTCCCGCCATGAACGCGGCGGTTTGTCCGAAATTGCGTTTGAAGTGGACGACGGTTACGCGTTCGTCGTTGGCGGCAATGCCATCGAGCACAGCGGTCGACCCATCCTTGCTGCCGTCGTTGACGAGGACGAGTTCCCAGGAACGGCCGAGCGATTCCATCGCATCACGTACGCGCTGGTAAAGAATCGGAATGTTCTCCGCTTCGTTGTACAGCGGCACGGTAATGGTGATGTCGATATTGCTCACGTCATGTCGTGCGAGGGATGGTTTCGCGATTGGATCAATCATCGGTCGGTGTCGGCTTTTCCATAATGACAGTCGGGGGCGAGATGCGTTGAGTAACGTCATCGGAATTCTTATTTCGCTCAAACACGAACCGAGAATTCAGCGAGAAATTAACCAGCGTAAATACGATGCACGCAAATAGCTGTGCGACATAGGGGTTTATCGGAGTAGTTAACAGCATGCGCAGCGTCAGAAAGTTCGCTGCATACGACACCGCGAACACGGCGATGAATTTCAACCCCTCGTCGCCGATTCCGCCCTTCGACTCGAAGACCCAATACCGCGATTGCGCAAACGATACTATCAGGCCAACCAGGTAGCCACTTAGATTGGACAGCGACGGACTCACTCCCAGCTGCATGCATCCGGCGATGACGGCGTATCCGACGACCGTGTTGACGACGCCGGCGATTGAAAACTTGAGCAGCCGTTTCGCGAGGATCACGCTAGTCATCCCTGTTAATGCCGGCGTGAGAACTCACGCGATCGCTATCGAATCGCGAAGAATTACGTTTGCAACTCTTCACGATTTTGGAACTCCTGCAACGCCTGCGGATTCGCCAACGCATCCGTATTTTTCACCGCCTTGCCATGAATCACATCACGCACGGCCAATTCGACGATTTTGCCGGAAATCGTGCGCGGGATGTCGGACACTTGCAGGATCTTTGCAGGAACATGACGCGGCGTGGTGTTCTCGCGAATCTGTTTCTTGATGCGGTCACGCAGTGCGTCGTCGAGTTTTGCGTCGTCGCGCAAGCGCACGAAGAGGACGACGCGGACATCGTTGTCCCACTCCTGGCCCACCGCGATCGATTCGACCACGTCGGGCAATTGCTCGACTTGGCGATAAATTTCCGCCGTGCCGATGCGCACACCGCCCGGATTGAGAACGGCATCGGAGCGGCCGTAGATGATGATACCGTCGTGTCCGGTCAGCAGCGCGTGATCGCCATGCGCCCACACGTTGGGAAATTTGGAAAAGTACGCATTGTGGTATTTTTCACCGTTCGGATCGTTCCAGAATCCGACCGGCATGCTCGGGAAGGGCGCGAGACAAACGAGTTCGCCTTTTTCTTCTTTCACCGATTCGCCGGCCTCGTTGAAAATTTCCACTTTCAAGCCGAGACCACGGCATTGCAGCTCGCCGCGATAGACCGGGAGCAACGGACAGCCGAGCGCGAAGCACGAAATGATGTCGGTTCCGCCGGAGATGGAAGAAAGCATAAGCCGATCTTTAACGTCGCGATAGACGAAATCGAAACTTTCGTCGGCCAGCGGCGAGCCGGTGGAAAGGATTGTCCGCAGCGTCAGCAATTTGTGCGATTGACGCGGTTTGATGCCCGCTTTTTCGATCGCCGAAATCCATTTCGCACTCGTGCCGAGAATGGTGATGCCGACTTCATCGACCAAATCCCACAACACGGTACCGTCCGGATGAAACGGCGAACCGTCGTATAAAACGACCGTCGCGCCGACGGCCAAGCTCGACACCAGCCAGTTCCACATCATCCAGCCGCATGTCGTGTAGTAGACGATTTTGTCTTCGCGCTTTAAATCGGTATGCAGCACCAGTTCTTTCAAATGCTGGATCAACGTGCCGCCGGCGCCGTGGACGATGCATTTCGGCACGCCCGTCGTGCCGGACGAATACATGATGTAGAGCGGATGATCGAACGTCGTCGGCGTGAAATCGATGGCGTGACTTTCATCGCCGACGAAATCCGACCACGTCGTCGCATTCTTTATATCCGCGACATTCACCGGGTCGCCGCTGTAGGCGACGACGACGACTTTCTCGACCTTCGGAATCTGTTTCAGCACATCGCGGATCTTGGCCAGGCAGTCGAACGTCTTGCCGCCGTAACCGTATTGGTCGGCGGTGATCAGCACTTTGGGTTCGATTTGCCCGAAACGATCGACCACACCTTGCGTGCCGAAGTCCGGCGAGCACGACGACCACACCGCACCGATCGATGCCGTTGCCAGCATGCCGATGACCGCTTCCGGAATGTTAGGTAAAAATCCAACGACGCGATCGCCGATGCCGACGCCGGCTTGGCGCAATGCGTACGCGAGCTTGCCGACTTCCTCGTGTAGGTCGGCGTACGTCAACGCGCGATCCGTACCGCATTCATTGCGCGCGACGATCGCGACGCGATCGTCTTTATAACGCAACAGATTCTGCGCGAAGTTCAGGCGGACATTCGGAAACCATTTTGCGCCGGGCATTTTGTCGCCGTCGACGAGCACGTCGTCGAAATCGCCCGTCGCGCGGATTCCGCAAAATTCCCAGACCAGCTTCCAGAATTTTTCCGGATGCCGGATCGAAAAATCATACAAGGGCGAATAACGACGAATGTCGTCGTTGCCGGTCTGCTCGCGCACGAAACGGATGAAGCGGTTGATGTTCGCGCGTTCGATGCGCTCCTGGCCAGGTTCCCACACCGGTTTGGCCATGGTGATTCTCCCTTTCTTGCGTCGTCGGCCGCACTATCAGCGTTCTAGTATACGGCAGGCCGGCGGCGGCCAGGATCATGCGCGCGCATTTTCGTGGTGCTTGACCGGGGCGCGTTTCCCGTTCATAAAATGCGGACGATCGAACGTGGCGGTCGTGAGCAGGGGACAACGCACGCATGAATCCGGCCGCCGACAATGTTGCGGATGCACCGACCTTTGTTGCGCCTCCGGATTACGCGCCGACTGCCGTCGAATATCCGTTTCAGTTTCGCGGCACCGCGAAGGAATATTTCCGGATCTGGATAGTCAATCTTGCGCTGAGCATCGTCACGCTGGGCATCTACTCGGCGTGGGCGAAAGTGCGGACCAATCGCTACTTCTATGCGAATACGAGCGTCGCCGACGCGCCGTTCGACTATTTGGCGCGACCAGGGCCGATATTGCGTGGTCGACTGATCGCCTTCGTGCTGTTCACGGCTTATGTCATCAGCGGTCACTTCTCGGTGAATCTACAACTCGGTCTGTTGGCGCTGATCGGATTACTCACGCCATGGCTGATCGTGCGTGGACTGAAATTCCACGCGCGCTATTCCGCGTGGCGATCGATCAATTTCAGCTTTGTGGGCAGTTACGCCACGGCGTATGGAAAATACTTGTTACTGAACGTGCTGATCCCGATTTCGCTCGGCATCGCGTTTCCGTATGTGCGTGCGCAACAGAAGCGGTTCGTCGCCGAATCGCATCGGTTCGGGGATCAACCGTTCAAGTTTTCGGCCACGAGCGGCAGTTTTTATCCACCCTATCTGATTGCGTTTTTCATGATCATCGGCTGGTACATCGTGTCGATCGTCGTCGCGCTGGCGGTGTTTTCAAGTAGGATCGCCGGTCGCGGTGCGCACGCGGCCACGGCGCACTCGGCGATCTTGTTCATCACCGCGTTTTTGTACGCGGGGATGTTCATGGTGTTCGTCTACGTCAATTCGCGCATCAGCAATCTCGTCTATAACCATCTCACGATCGCGGGTAACACTGTTCGCTCGGAACTGGCCGCCGGCGAATTGATCTGGATTTATCTGGTCAATTCCGCCGCGATAGTGTGCTCGCTCGGTTTGGCTATTCCATGGGCGATGATTCGCATGGCGCAATATCGCGCCGCGCGGCTGACGCTGATCAGTGCGGGCACGCTCGACAGTTTCCGCGTGGTGCACAGTGCCGACGAGAGCGCCGTCGGCGCCGAAGTCGACGCGTTTTTCGACATCGACATCGGATTCTGACGCGTGTTCGACGGCAACTATTTCAACGGCAACGATTCGCGTCGGGTGCGCGTGTCGTGCGACGCGATGGCGGACGGTTCGCTCGCCATCCGCGGTGACGGCGTTGGCGTTTCCTTATCGCGCGCGTCCATCCGCGTAACAGCGCGTTTGGCGCGCACGCATCGCACGCTTTATCTACCGGATGGGGCGCAGATCCAAAGCGACGACAACGATGCGGTGGACGCCGCGTTTCCCGACCGCCGCATGGACGGCATCGCGGATCGGCTCGAGCGGCATCCGCAGATGGTTGCGGCGAGCGTCGTCGTGGTCATCGTGGCATTGATTTGCGCGTTTACGTTCGGTCTGCCCTGGCTCGCCGATCGGGTGGCGGAAAAAATACCGCTGTCGGTCGAGCAGCGCATCGGCGAACAGACACTATCGACGTTGCGACGTATCGCGTTGAAACCCAGCAAACTGGCCGCTGCGCGTCAGGACGAGTTGAAGCAGCGCTTCGCCACGTTCGTCCAGGACATTCCCGGCGCGGAGAAATACCACGTCGAGTTTTTCGATGCGAAGGCGATCGGCGCGAACGCATTCGCGCTGCCGGGCGGGACGATCGTATTCACCGATCAACTGATCGATCTGATCGACAACGATGATGAATTCGTCGCTATCGCGGCGCATGAAGTGGGACACGAACAATATCGACACGTCGTGCGCAGCGTGTTGCGCGAATCGGCGGTGGCGATCGTCGCCGCTTTTTTTGCGGCGGACGTCAGTTCGGCAAGCACCGTTGTCGTGGCGATTCCCGTTTTTCTATTGCAAAACAGTTATTCGCGCACGTTCGAATCGGAGGCCGACGACTATGCCTTCAAGGCGCTGGCCGCGCACAATATTTCACCGCGCGTGTTCGCCGACGCCATGCGCGACCTTCAGAAAGAATACGGCGATGGCGACTCGGTCGATGCGTACATTTCGAGCCACCCCGTGACATCCGAGCGCATCGCGCGCGCCGAAGCGGCCGCAGACGAATTCGACAAGACGAAGCGCTGAATTCAACCCAGCGCGTGTTCCAATTCGGGAATGATCTTGAACAGATCGCCGACGAGTCCGATGTCGGCCACTTCGAAAATCGGCGCCTCGCCGTCTTTGTTGATCGCGACGATGGTGCCCGCGTCTTTGATGCCCGTGAGGTGTTGGATGGCGCCGGAAATTCCGATCGCCATATACAGTTCCGGCGCGATGATCTTGCCGGTTTGTCCGACTTGCAGATCGCTCGGCACATAACCCGCGTCGACCGCCGCGCGTGACGCGCCGACGGCCGCGCCGAGTTTGTCGGCCAGCTTGAAAATGACCGCGAAATTTTCCGCCGATCCGACACCGCGTCCCCCGGACACGACGCGCGCGGCGCCTTGCAAATCCGGGCGATCGCTCTTGCCTTGCTTCAATTCGACGAAACGCGTGTGCGTCGGAAGTTCGACCGAAACGGTCTTCGCTTCGATCGGCGCATGACCGCCGCTTGCGGCGGCCGCGTACGAGGCGGTACGCACCGTGGCGACCAGCGTCTTATCCTGCGGCGCCTGCACGGTGACGATGGCGTTGCCTGCGTAGATCGGACGCTGAAATGTATACGCGTCGTCGACTTTCATGATGTCGGAAACTTGCGCTACGCCGAGCAGGGCGGCAATGCGCGGCGCGACGTCTTTACCGAATGTCGTCGATGGCGCCAGCACATGCGTGTAGCCTTGCTTCGCGATCTCGACGATTTGCGGCGCATACGTCGCAGCGAGCGCATGCGCGTTCGCCGTATTGGTCACCGTGATCACTTTGGTGACGCCGTCGATTTTCGCGGCGTCCGCGGCGATGGCGTCGGCTGAATCGGCGAGCACGACGATGTCGATCGATTCGGCATTCATTTCGCGCGCGCACGTCACGCAACGCGCGGTCGACGAATTCAACTTGCCGTTCAGATGCTCGGCGACGATGAGAATTTTCGGCATCACAGCAATCCTTTTGTCTTGAGCGCCGAGACCAGTTCCGCGGCATCTTTTACCATCACGCCTTTGCTGCGTTTTGCCGGCGGCGCGTAGCGCGTCGTCTTGAGCGAATCGCCCGATTCCACGCCGAGCGATGCGAACTCGATCGTTTCCATCGGTTTGGATTTCGCTTTCATGATGTCCGGCAGTTTGATGAAGCGCGGTTCATTGAGGCGCAGATCGGTGGTGATGACGGCGGGAAGATCGACATCGATCGTTTCCAGCCCCGCGTCCACTTCGCGCGTGACGGTCGCCACGTTATTCGCAATCTCGACTTTCGACGCAAACGTGGCTTGCGGTCGATTCCACAACGCCGCAAGCATCTGGCCGGTTTGGTTGTTGTCGTCGTCGATCGCCTGCTTGCCGAGGATGACGACATGCGGCTGTTCTTTCTCGATGAGCTTCAACAATGCGCGAGCGGCCGTGAGGGGTTGCACGGCGTCTTTCGACACGATATGGATCGCGCGATTGGCGCCCATCGCGAGACCATTGCGCAAATGCGCTTGCGCGTCCGCCGGTCCGATCGTGACCACGATGACTTCGGTGGCGATGCCTTTCTCGCGCAGACGCAATGCTTCTTCGAGCGCGATGTCGTCGAACGGATTCGCCGACAGTTTTACGCCTTCGGTGACGACGCCGGAGCCGTCCGGTTTTACTTGAATCCGCACGTTGTAATCGACGACGCGCTTGTAACCCACCAAAATCTTCATTGAACGAATCCGCTCGAACGTCCGCGCATGGGCGGAAAGGACGCGAATTCTACCGCGCTACGTGGACGTCAAACAAAAATGCAGGTTGCGGACTCAAAAAATGCCGTTCGCGCGGTGCGAACTTCAATAGAAGAGGGCCGCTCGCGCGGCATGAGGGTTTGAAAAAAAAGGGCCGCTCGCGCGGCCCGTGCGGGGAAATATTCGGTCGAATCAGCCGCCGTTCGCCGGCTGCTTGGCGTGTGCCCAGTGATGAGCCGGCAGTTCGTCCGCATCGATGAAGCCGTCGCCGTTCTTGTCGAGTTTGGCGAAGCGGGCTTTTGCCGCATTGACGTATTCGTCCTGAGTCACGGTGCCATCGCCTTTCGTGTCCATTCGCTTCACTTCACGCGTAGCAGCCATTTGCTCGCGTTTGATCATGCGCGGCGACGACGCAATCTGGTCGGCGCTGATTTGGCCGCTGCCGTTCGTGTCGATCTTGTTGAAGTGCGCGGTCGCGGCGGCGATGTATTCATCCTGCGTCACGACGCCGTCGTGGTTCGCATCGATCTTGTCGAAATATTTTTGTGCGAACTCGGCGCGTTTCGCCTGCACGTCCGGGTTTTGGCTCTGGGCGAATTTTCCGTTCGCATGCACGTGCGGCGAACTCAATTCATCCGGCGTCAGCTTGCCGTTGCCACGCGCATCCATTTTCGCGAAGCGCGCTTTGGCTTTGGCGATGAAATCGTCTTCCGACACATAGCCTTTGCCGTCGCTATCCATGTGCTTGACGATGAAGCTCGCGATTTTCTGGTCGCGTTGCACGGTGGAAGGCGCCGCGGCGATATCTTCAGCCGTGATCGAACCTTTGTTCTGAGTATCGATACTCTTGAAGCGCGCCTGCGCGGCGGCGACGTATTCGTTGAGCGAGATGCGGCCGTCACCGTTGGTATCCATTTTCTGCAGCATCAGTTGATAAAACGATGGCCGAGCCGCAGTGGTGCTTTCCGGCGCTGCCGTTTGAGCCAGCGCGCAAACCGAAAGTGCCGTGACGGGAAGCGCCGTCAGCACGGAACGCGCGATAGTGCGAAACATAGAACCTCCGAGAAAGTGGGTGTGGCGGAAGCCACGCTCACAATAACGCTCGAGGCCTCGAGTTGTTTACGCGGGCACCGTAAATGGCGGCAAAAGAACGTAACTGAGACGTAAACAATCGCAAACGGTCATCGGCGAACGTTCAAAATCGCGTCCGCGAAGCGATCGGCGGCGTCGACGTCGAAGGCGAAGAACAGCGACGGTTCGGTCAACTCCAGCTCGAGCAGTACCGGCGAACCGTTCGGGTCCTGAATCAGATCGACACGGGCATACAGCAGCGGTTGATCGAACGGAATCGCCGCCAAGGCTTTTTCGGCAAGTCGGAATTCGTCGCGACTGGGTTGCCGCGCGCTGATATGTTCCTGCGCGAACAACGCACGCGTCGGTCCTTCGTTCGGGCGAAGCAAGGGTCCTTTGCGGATGGCGTGGCTGAATTTTCCTGCGAAAAAGATCAGCGCCGTTTCGCCGTGTTCGTCGACGCGGTCGAAATACGGCTGCAGTAAAACGCTGCGGCGATCATCGAGCAATCGTTGCGCATGGTTGGTTGCCGCATCGCGTTGATGCCGGCTGTAGCGCTGCGCGTCGCGTGAGCCGGCACCGACGGACGGCTTGACGACGAACTCCGCCTGCGGATATCGCGCGAGAAAATCGCGCATGCCATCCGCCGCGTCGTGTCCGGGCTCGATGAACGCGCTTGGCACGATCGCAACGCCGGCTTTTTCGAGATCGTGAAGATAATGCTTGTCCGTATTCCATCTCACCACCCCGAGTGGATTCAGCACACGCGTGAGCGCCGAAGCGCGCGTTATCCAGTCGAGGAATTCCGAGAGACGTTGCGTGTAATCCCACGGCGATCGCAGAAGGGCCATATCGAATGTTTGCCACGGTGCATCCACGTCATCCCAGTCAACCCGAACCACAGCGGCGCCTCGGTTTCGCAATGTGGATTCCAGCGGTGGCAGATCGTCGTCGAGATCGCGGGCGGCTTTCGCCGTGACGAGTGCGATGCGAGGTGATGTCATATGAGTTCCTGGCTAAAAACGCGCATCGTAACCAATCGAATGAAACGACGTGTTGTATGGGGCAAATAAGCAGTTTCGATACCGTGCGAGCACTACACCTCGATGCTGCGCGCACACAATTTCGGCGGCTTACATCGAAAAATAGTCGTTTCGCCGCAATTCATTTTGGACTTCGTACTCTTGCCGCACGACGGTGGGTGATACCCGTCCTAATGTCTCGGTTAAGGGAATAAACCTAGGAGAAACGTATGAGTATCAAGACAGCAGTACTTTGCGCCGCGTTGGGAGTGGCAGCGAGCATGGCCCCCGGCCTCAGCAGCGCCCGCACGTTCGTAGATATCGATGTCGCGCCGCCGGCACCGCGTGTTGAAGTCGTTCCTGCTGCGCGTCCTGGCTACGTGTGGGCGCCGGGGTACTGGAACTGGGAAGGCCACCGTCATGTGTGGGTGGGTGGTCGCTGGGAACGCGAGCATCCGGGCCATCATTGGGTCGCCGAGAGCTGGGAACAGCGCAACGGCCGCTGGCATTTCGAGAAAGGCCATTGGGATTGATCGACTCTCAATGGCTGTAAGCGAATGAATATCGCTTACGAATACAAACGGCGGACCGACAACGGTTCGCCGTTTTCGTTTGCGATCACAGGTTTTGATAGTTGGGCCCACTGCCGCCTTCTGGCGTGACCCAATTGATGATGCCGTACGGATCCTTGATGTCGCACGTCTTGCAATGCACGCAGTTGGCCGCGTTGATCTGCAGGCGTTTGTCGATACCGTCGCCCACGATTTCATAAACGCCGGCCGGACAGAACCGCGTGCACGGATTTTTGTATTCCTGCGCGCACCGCGTCACGCAGATGCGCGGGTCGAGCACGTGCAAATGGACGGGCTGATCTTCGTCGTGCTCCGTCGCCGCAAAATAAACTTCCGCGAGCCGATCGCGCGGCGGCAACGTTCTGTCCACATAGTCGCGTTGTGGAGAAGTATATTCGTCCACTTTTTTCAACGCGGTATGGTCGGCGTGGTTGTGCAGCGTCCACGGCGACAGCCCCGCGGTCAGCGTTTCCCAACCGGCATTGGCCAATCCCGTCCAGAATCCCTTGGCAAATCCGGGACGGATATTCCGCACCTTTTTCAGCTCGGCCATGATCGGTGACGCGCGCAGCGTCGCGTTCCAGCCGCGCGCGGTATTCGTCGCGACAATATGTTCCGCCGCCAACATGCCGGAGCGAATCGCCTGATGCGTTCCTTTGATCTTCGGCACATTGAGCAAACCGGCCGTATCGCCGATCAGCATCGCGCCCGGCATTTCGCAATTCGGCAGCGACTGATAGCCGCCTTCGACGATCGCACGCGCACCGGCCGACACGATCGTTCCGCCTTCGAGCAGCGGCTTGATGAGCGGATGGTTTTTCGCCTGCTGAAACGCCTCGAACGGGGACAGCATCGAATCTTCGTAATCGAGTCCCGTGACGAATCCCACGGCGACGCGATCGTGGTCGAGGTGGTACAAAAAACTGCCGCCATAGGTACGATCGTCCAGCGGCCAGCCGAGGGTATGGATAACTTTTCCAGTTTCCGCGCGGCCTTCCGGCAATTGCCAGAGTTCCTTGATGCCGATACCGTAAGTTTGCGGATCGCTGTCTTTATCGAGCTGAAATTTCTTGATGAGCTGTTTCGTCAAACTCCCGCGCGCGCCTTCGGCCAGCACGGTGATTGGCGCTTTGATGTCGATGCCTTGCGTGTAGCCGGATTTGTGCGAACCGTCTTTTGCGACGCCCATATCGCCGATACGCACGCCACCGACGGAACCGTCATCGTTGAAGAGCATATCGGCGGCCGCGAACCCGGGATAAATTTCGACACCGAGCGCTTCGGCCTGGGGGGCGAGCCACGCGCACAACGCGCCTAGCGACACGATGAAGTTGCCATGGTTGTGCATTTGCGGCGGCGTCGGCAATTTCGTCGCGCGCGCGTGATCGCGCAGCCACCAGAATTCGTCCTCGGCGACCGGTACGCAGATCGGCGGCGGATTCTTGCCCCATTCCGGCAGCAATTCGTTCAACGGCTGCGGTTCGATCACGGCGCCGGACAGGATTTGCGCGCCGATCGTCGACGCTTTTTCGATCACGCAAACGCGGATGTCCGGTTTGAGTTGCTTGAGACGAATCGCGAACGCCAACCCGGCGGGGCCTGCGCCGACGGTGACGACGTCGTACTCCATGAATTCGCGCTCACTCATCGACTGCTCCGCAAAACGTGCATGCGTCGATTGTCCGCTTTTTGCGCGCGCGGCGGCAACGCTAGGCGATTTGTCCGTGCAACGCCGGATCGCTGCGTTCGTAGCGTGAGAAATAACTGAACAGATGCCCGGGATGCAGCGTCACCGCCACGAGCACGAGTCGGTCCTTCAAATCAAAGTAGCGGCGCACGCTGCGAAAGCCCGGCGTTCCGATCGGCACTTTCAATTCGTGCGCCTGTTCTTCCGTCATGGGAACGGCGCTGAGCGATTGCTCGACTTTACCGATGCGATGATTGAATTCTTCTTCGATCATCATGCGCATCGCATCTTCCATGCGCGCAAAACCTTGCGGCAGACCCTGCCAGCTTGCGCGTCGATACACCTCGCCGAGGCAATACGGCTGCTGCGTGCGGCGATCGTAGCGGATGCCGTGTAAATGTATACATTCCGTGCCGACGCGGATATTGAGCCATCCCGCCAGCGTCGAATCGGCATCGACGCGATCGGTATACAGAAACTGAAAGCCGGTCGCATTCGTGTATTGCAACAAATCGTCGATGGTGCGGACGTGCTGGTCGTAACTGATCTGCGCCTCGGCGCTGCGGACGGTCGTGCCGGAACCGCGACGGCGCGTAATCAGTCCCTGTTCTTCCAGCAACCGCAGCGCAGCGCGCGCGGTAAAACGGCTGATCGAAAAACGTTTGCAAATTTCCGTCTCGGTCGGCAGATGCTGGCCGACGGGATGATCGCCTTGCTTGATTTCTTCGCGCAGCACCTCGGCGACTTGCAGATAACGCGGTTTTCGCGACGAACGCAGCTCGCGCACGGGCCCGTGCGGAAGTGTGTCGTCAGCGGGGAGAATCGCTTGCGTCATGATCGGTTGTACGGCTGGATCTCGCTACCCAGACGGACACCTTAGCAAACCCGTCGCATGGCCGTGAATGCCACCAAGGTAACGAATCCGCAAATTATTGTGATGTCGTCTAGGCGATGAGCATGCAGGCGACACCGGAAAGCGTGCACGCGACGCCGACCAATTTGCGGATCGACATGCCCTCGCGCAAAAACACCCACGCAAGGATGACGATGAAGATCGACGATGTCTCGTTGAGAATTGCGGCGACCGAGGCTTGCGTATATTTGTAACCCGCCAGCCACAAGAGCATCGACACATATTGACCGAGCAGCGCGCCGGCAATGAGAACGCGCCAGCGTAGCGGCGGCAGTGCGGGATCGCTCGGTAACAGTGGCTCGCGCCGCCAGAAAAATGCGCTTGCCAGTCCGATGGCACCGCCGATCAATCGCAACGTAACGACCCAAAGCAGCGGCTGTACCTCCAGAACGCGTTTGACCATGACGATGGCGACCGCCATCAAGATCACCGCGGCCGCACCGTACAGAACACCGGCGCGGAGCTGCTTCGGCGTCAGTATTTTTTCCGCCTTGCGGCGCGTGACCAGCACGACGCCCGACGACACCAGCACGAAGCCGATCATCTGTAACGTCGTCAGTCGTTCGGACAAAAACAGGAACGACAACACGATGACGAACGGGCTGTACAAATTGCCGATGATGCCCATGCGCGCCGCGCCGAGCGTGTTGAGCGCACGGAAATACAACGTGTCGGCGACGGCGATGCCCAGTACGCCGGACAGCAACGTCAGCAAGACGGTCGGGATCGACATGGTTGGCCACGCGATGCCAGGCATGAGAAGCAGCGTCGGTACCAGCACGGCGAGGACGATCAGATTCTTGAGCAGATTCAATTGCAGTGGCGGCAGAATTTCGCCCAGCCGCTTGTAGATGATCACACCGCCGGACCACGTCAAGGCGCTGCCGACGGCGCATGCTTCCCCGAGTCCCATTACGTCCGCCGCGCAAAAAAATCGCGGCATTATCGCCGATCTAGACTGTCGCGGACTTAATCAACGCCAGGGGATCGTGCCAGAATCGCGGCATGACTGAGGTCGTCAATCACGCGAGCACGAGTGTTCGGATCCAATTCGTCGTCGAACTCGCGCGCCGTCTGCATCAATACGGCGCGACGGCCGCGCGTCTCGAGGCGGCGATCGATAGCGTCAGCGCCCGGTTGGATTTGGACTGCAACAGCTTGTCGACGCCGACGTCGATCATCCTCTCGTTTTCCGACCGCAGCCGCGGGGAAGGTGCATTGGCGGAGATCACGCAAGTCATCCGCATTCCGCCGGGCGAAGTGAATTTGCGTCTGCTGTGCGATGTCGATGCGATCGCCGATCAGGTCATCGATGGCGTGCTCGATATCAGCGAAGGATTCGCCCGACTGCACGCGTTGCGCACGAGACGCACGCTGCGAAATCGCATTCGCACCACGATCAGTTACGGCATCGCGTCGGCCGCCGTCGCGGCGATTCTGCACGCGTCGTGGGTCGACCTCGCCGGAGCCGGTGCGATCGGCCTGGTCACCGGCGCGCTGGCCATGGTCTCCGACGGCCGGCCGCGACTGAGTGCGAGCTTCGAAGCCATTTCCGCCTTGATCGCCACGTTCGTTGCCACGGCGGTCAGCGCGTGGTTCGTCCCGCTGGACGTCAAGTCTGTCGTGCTCGCGAGTTTGATCGTCCTGATGCCAGGCGTGAGTCTGACCACCGCGGTACGCGAACTGTCGACGCAGCATTTGATCTCCGGCGTCGCCCGATTGGCCGGCGCCGTGATGACCTTGCTCAAACTCGCCTTCGGCGCGCTGGCCGCGACGCAACTTTGCGCAGCCATGCACATCATTCCGGTGACGCCGGTCGCGGCACCCATTCCGGAGTGGATGCAATGGGTCGCGCTCGCCTGCGGCTGTTATTCGTTCGCGGTTTTGTTTCAAGCGGCGTGGCGCGATTTTCCCGCCGTGATGTTTGCCGCCGCGCTCGGTTACATCATCACGTATTACGGAAGCTCGGCGTTCACGCCGGAGTTCGGCGTGCTCGTCGCCGGATTCGCCATCGGTGCCCTCGGCAATTTGTATGCGCGCGTCGCGAAACGTCCCGGCGCCGTGATGCGCGAACCGGGCATCATTCTCGTCGTTCCGGGCAGCGTAGGATTTCGTACGCTGTCGTTTATGTTCGAACGCGATCTGACGCTCGGTATGGATATGGCCATCACACTGATCGCATTGCTCGTGTCCCTCGTCGCGGGATTGCTGTTCGGTGATCTGCTGATCGCGCCGCGGCGTAGTCTTTAAGCGGTCACTGAACGCTCGATATCATTACAGAATTCGGCCTTACCTCTTGCATGCGCGGCCTCGTCGGACTAACTTAAGGTCGGGTGCTACGTGCGCCCCATGGGGGAATGCGCGGCCGCCCGATTTTTTCGGGCCTGCTGGCTGTCGCCGTTCGTGGATGGCAGAGGACATATTGCGTGGGATTGCTGGACGAGCTCGAACAAGAAGCGCAAAAGCGAAGGGCATCGGCTGACGAAGCCGAAAAGCAAAAAGCCGAGCGCGAAGATGTTTTCAAGACACAGCTCGAGCCGGGCATGACGGCGCTGTACGGTTATCTCACCAAACTCGTCGCCAGCCTCAAAGTCCTGCAGCCGAAAAAACAGATTCGCTACGCGCTCAACGGCTACGGCGAAATTGTTGGCTACGCCGAGCACGAATACGAATTGAAGGTAAATCAGCAGCCGGGTTCGCGCGAAATTACGTTCGGCTATCCGTGTGCCATCGCCAACGACGAATGTCCCACCGTCGAAGTGCAGGGCGCGAGCAAAGTTCGCACGGTAGCCGCGGCATTCCAGCGCTATCATCTGGGCGGATTGCTCGAGCCGAAGAAAGACGGTGGTGGCGAAATCGTGTCCGCTAAATTCAAGGCGAAAGGGCGCATTCCACAAACCGCGATTTTCACCGCGGACGCGGAAAGCGCCGTCGTCAAGATCACGCTGACGAACTTCGACTCGCTCGGCATGGCGTCGAAAAATGTGCCGGCCAATCAACTCAACGATGCGCTATTCGACGACATCGGCCGTTACCTCACGCATGAACCAAATGGCCTTTTCCGCGAAAATCTACCGGACTCGTATCGCAATCAATTGCGCACGAAAGTTCAGCAGGAACAGATCAAGCGCCGTTGGGAAACGAAAATCAGCACACAACAGCAGACGGATCTCGACAAGTTGAAACGCGATCAAAGCGTCGCCGGCAAATTCGCGAAGAAAACGCCGGTCGAACAGCCCGAGGCGGAAAAATCGACCGACAGCTCATGGCTGGGCCGGTTGAAAGGGCTCGTCAAGAAAGATCGTTGAAACGGCGTGCTGTCAGTCCGACAGCAACGCCATCAATTCCGCTCGACTGAGATTGCGGCTTTCCGCATCGCGTCGTTCGCGATATTCGAACGTGCCCGCCGCCAGTCCGCGTTCCGACACCACGACACGATGCGGAATGCCGATCAGTTCGATGTCCGCAAACATTGCGCCGGGCCGAAGACCGCGATCGTCCAGGCATACGTCGATGCCCCGTTTCTGCAAATCGGCATACAGTTCTTCAGCCGCCGCCGTCACCTTCGCGTCGTTCTTCGGATTGATCATGCATACGGCGACGCGCCATGGCGCAATCGCATCCGGCCAAATGATGCCGGCGTCATCGTGACACTGTTCTATCACGGCGCCGACGATGCGGGTCACGCCGATACCGTAGCAGCCCGCCGTCGGCGTGATTTCCTTGCCGGCTTCGTCGAGCACGGTGACGCCGAGTGCTTTCGTATACAGAGGACCATTCTGGAAAATCTGACCGACTTCAATGCCGCGCACGAGGCGAAGTTTGCCGTGCCCGTCCGGACTCGGATCGCCTTCGACGACATTGCGCAAATCCGCCGACTCAGGCTCCGCCGCATCGCGGCTCCAGTTCGCGCCGGTGACGTGGAAACCTGTTTCGTTCGCGCCGCAAACGAAGTCGGCGAGTGTCGCCGCGGCGAAATCCGCGATGACCGGAACTTTATCGCCGATCGGTCCGAGGAAGCCGGGCTCGCAACCGAATGCGCTGCGGATTTCTTCTTCGCCCGCCAGCGTCAGCGGCGAGGCGACGCGCGGATGCTTCGCCGCCTTGACGGCATTGAGCACATGATCGCCGCGCAACGCGAGCGCAACCAATCCGCCATCGCGCGCTTTCACGACGATCAGTTTCATCGTCGTCGTCAGCGGAATCTTCAATAGCGCGGCGACTTCTTCGCACGTTTTTTGCGTCGGCGTCGCTACTTTTTGCAACGTCGCCGTCGCCGCCCCGCGTTCGCCGTGCGGCGTCGTTTCCGCGACTTCGATGTTCGCCGCGTAGTCCGACGTGTCGGATACCGCCAGCTGATCCTCGCCCGCGTTCGCGAGTACCTGGAATTCCTCGCTGCGATCGCCGCCGATCGCGCCGGTGTCCGCGCGCACGATGCGGTATTCCACGCCGAGTCGATCGAAGATGCGCTTGTATGTCTCGCGCATGTTCTGATATTCGCGCTCGAGATCGGCGTCGTCGAGGTGGAAGCTGTACGCGTCTTTCATCAGGAATTCGCGGCCGCGCATCACGCCGAAGCGCGGGCGGATTTCGTCGCGGAATTTCATCTGGATCTGATACAAATTGATCGGCAGTTGTCGATAGCTTTTGATATCGCGGCGGATCAGATCGGTAAATACTTCTTCGTGCGTGGGGCCGAGTACGAAATCGCGATGATGGCGATCTTTCAACCGCAATAGTTCCGGACCGTATTTGGCGTAACGTCCCGACTCTTGCCAAAGCTCCGCCGGCAGTACCATCGATGCGAGCGCTTCCAGTGCGCCGGCGCGATCCATTTCCTCGCGGACAATAGTTTCGACTTTGCGCATGACACGTAAACCCAGCGGCAGCCATGTGTAAATGCCGGCGGCGAGTTTGCGGATCATTCCCGCGCGGATCATCAGTTTTTGACTGATGATTTCCGCTTCGGCGGGCACTTCCTTAAGCGTGACGAGGTGGTAGCGGGACAGGCGCATGATTCTTTTTTTTTGCGGACGAAAGAGGTCGATTGTAGCGAGTGCGGCCGGCGTTACCAAACGGCGTCACACGTGCGCGATCGCCGATGAAACCGGGTTAGCGAATCGAACCCTTCGGCGGCACGACCGTCGGCACCACGTTCGTTTTCGGGTCGTAGTGAACCGTTTCGTAGGGACGATCGGATGGAGGTACATCGGTGATGTGCAAACCACCTTTCGCATCGCGCCAGCGATACAGGATGGGATTCGATTGGGCCGAAACAGGCAACTGCTGCTTCACGATCGCGGGCAGCGTGTCGGGCGCGAAATACCACCACGCACCAAGGCCTGCGACGATTACAAGAAGAACCAGCACGAAGACGTTCGCGCGACCGTGGGCGAAATGCGCGGCGATCACGCCGCGACCGGAACAGGGGGGTGCGCCGTTATTTGCAGAACGTCGCAATTTGCGCATTCATGTCGGCGATCTGAGCCTGACGCGATTTGTCGTCGAGCGCCACCGCCTTGCCATCGGATCCCGTCACGCTGACCTGGAATTTGCTCTGCAGAAGTTCCAGATTGCTGCGCGCGTTCGCACAATCTTTGTCATGCGGTGTTTCCGGAGGAGCGGCTTGAGCTGCCGTGCTGTCCGGCGGCGTGGCGTCGGCGGGCTTGCTCGCCGGTACGTCGGCGGTCGCGTCGCCGTCGACGGCGTGCGGTCGGTCGCCGCCGCTGACGCGCACTTGTTGCACGTTCGCTTGCGTGGTCGGCGGCGGTGCGTCGGAGTAGTGGACGACGCCCTGGGCATCGGTCCATTTGTAGACCTGGCTCTGCGCCGCAAGCACCGTCGCGGCGGTTAGCGACAGCCCAAGGAAAAAAATTGTACGCGTCATCGCGAGTCTCCCACGCCGGTTGCCCGGGATTGTAAATGCGCCTCGTCGGCAGGGCTCTGGATAGCACTTGTCGCGGCAAGACACAAGCTTTTTCCGTGCCCGGAAGCGTTGCAAATACGTAGCTTGGGGTACACTGACGACATTCTGCTTTAACTCGGCACCGGATGGATACGAACCCCGTCACACCGGCGAAACCGCGCCGTGGAATTTACCTGCTGCCGAATTTGTTGACGACCGGCGCGATGTTCTCGGGCTTCTACGCCATCATCACGTCGATCGGCGGCCATTACATCAGCGCGGTCATCGCGATCTTCATTGCGGGACTGTTCGACGGTCTGGATGGACGCGTCGCACGTCTGACCAACACGCAAAGCGAATTCGGCGTGCAATACGATTCGCTGTCCGATCTTGTCAGTTTTGGCGTTGCGCCTTCGCTCGTCCTGTACACGTGGTCGTTGTCGTCGCTGGTCGAATACGGTCCGGCGTGGGGCAAAGTCGGCTGGGCTGCAGCATTCATCTTTGCGGCGTGCGGCGCGTTGCGGCTGGCGCGATTCAACACGCAGGTCGGCGTCGCCGACAAAATGTATTTCCAGGGGCTCGCGATTCCGGCCGGTGCGGGGCTTGCGATGTCGTTCGTCTGGATGACGATCTATCTCGGCCGCAACGGCACCGACGTGCAATTCATCACGCCGTTCGTTTCGATCGTCACCGGCTTGCTGATGGTCAGCCGCTTTCGCTACTACAGCTTCAAGGCGTGGCCGCGTTCTGACAAAGTACCGTTTTTCTGGATTCCGATCGCGCTGCTGATCATCGTCGCATTAGTCATCAATCCGCCGTGTGTGTTGTTCGGCATCGCCGCGTTGTATGCGATATCCGGGCCGATCTTGACGCTATGGCAACGCCGCGCGCGCCGCGTTCGTCGCGAGCCGCGTGCGCCGTGAACGCGGTGCGCCCGATCGCGCACGATACGCACGAGCGCCGCGCGCTCACGTTTCTCGCGGACCTTAGTCAGGCGCTGACGCTCTCGCTCGATCTCGATCGCACGTTGCGGCTCGCCGTTACGCGCATCGCCGATTTCATGCAGGCCGAAGCCGTATCTCTGTTTCTGATCGATCCGGCAACGGGATTGCTCGTTTGTCGGAATTGCGCGGGACCCGTCGATATCACCGGACTAAAATTATCGGTCGGCCAAGGCGTCGTCGGACGCACCGTGGCGGAGAACGCGACGCAGATCGTCCGCGACGCGCAAACCGACGAACGCTTGAACGCCAATGTCGACGCTGAGACAGGATTCGTCACGCGCTCGATCGTTTGCACGCCGCTGACGACTGCGCATGGCGCGATCGGCGCGCTCGAAGTGATCAATCGCCGCGACGGCGGATTGTTCGACGAAGACGACGCCGAGATTCTGCGATTGATCGCCGCGCCCGCCGCGCTCGCCATCCACAACGCGCAACTGGCGGAAGGATTGATCGAACAGCAACGCATCAAACGCGAGTTGACATTGGCGCGCAAGGTCCAACGATCATTGCTGCCAAAACGTCGACGCGATTCGTTTCCCGTCATCGGCATCAATCTTCCGGCGAACGAAATTTCCGGCGATTTCTACGACTATTTTTCACTGCCTGACGGCCGAATCGCGTTCGTGATCGCGGATGTTTCCGGCAAAGGACTCGACGCTGCGTTCCTGATGGTGCGCGTGACGAGTCTGCTGCGATCCGCCGGCAAGTACGCCTCGGCACCGTCGTCGTGGCTGTCGAACGTCAACACCGAACTTTGCAGTACGTTGCAGGACGGACGTTTCGTGTGCGCGGCCGTCGGCGTTTACGATCGATCGGCCGGTGACGTGATTCTGTCGAGCGCCGGCTTTCCGCCCGCGCTCCTGTTCGACGGCGAGCGATTCGACGAGCTGCCCGCCGACGGACCGCCGCTGGGCATCATTCCCGAAGCGGTCTACACGGAAAACCGCCTGCACCTCGGTGGGAACGCGTTGTATCTGTTTTCCGATGGCGCGACGGACGTGCAGCGTTCCGACGACACCCGACTCGGCACCGATGGCCTGCACGAACTCATCAAGCGCCACACTGAGCTGGCGCCCGAACCGCGGCTGCGCGCGTTGCTGGGGGACCTGAAACGATTGTCGCTCGTCGACGACACGACACTGTTGCTGGTGCAGGAACCGCGTGGGGCGTCCGCGTTAAGCCTGCTCGACATGGAATTTCCCGCCGCGCCGACGCAAATGCGCGGTGTGCGGGCGGCACTGCGCGGCGCCCTCGACAGCCAGGAAATCACGCCCGAATTGCGCGACCGGCTCGTGCTCGCCGTCGACGAAGCCTGCACCAACATCATCCGGCACGGGTATAACGGCTGCGACGGCGAGACGATCACGCTGCATCTGTCACGCGAGCAGGATATGCTTGTCTTCGAGCTGCACGACAACGCACCGCCCGTCGATGTGAAAAAACTGCAGCCGCGCGATCTTTCGGAGTGCAGGCCCGGGGGCCTCGGCCTGCCATTCATCAACGCGCTGATGGACGATTGGAAAGTGAAACCGGCCGCGAGTGGAAAGGGCAATGTGCTGCGCATGCGCAAGCGGCTCGTGCAGGGAGATCATGCTTTGGGAGAAGCGGAGTGAGTAACGAAAACAACGAATGCGTGAGCGAGACGCTCGGCGATTACGTGCTGGTGCGCCTGAAGGGGGAAGTGGACTTGTCGTGGTCGCAGCAGGTTCGCAAAGCGATCCTCGATGCGCTCGGCGATTCGTCAAAAGTGGGCGTCGAATTATCCGAAGTGAGCTATATCGATTCATCCGGCATCGCCGCGTTGGTCGAAGGCTTTCAAAGCGCGCGCGAAAAAGGACAGAAGTTCGGGTTGATCGCATCCAGCAAACCCGTCGTCGCCGTATTGCAGCTGGCGCGGCTGGATCGCGTATTTCCGATGTTCGCGACGCTGGAAGCGGCCCGCGCGCAGTAATGGACGCGCTCAAGCGACCTCTGGCAAGTATCGGCCGCGCCACCGTGAACGCGGTGGAAGGCATCGGCTACGCCGGAACGCTACTTTTTGAAAGTTTATACTTTGCGACATTAGGCTGGCGCACGGGACAACCGATGCGTCCGCGCGCGCTGCTCGAACAGATGCGCCAAATCGGCGTCGATGCGTTGCCCATCGTCACGATGATGTCGATGACGATCGGCGTGATGCTCGGCATTCAATTTATCGCCGCGTTGTCGGAATTCGGTGCGCAATCGCAAGTGGTGGTTGCCGTGGCGAAATCGGTCACGCGCGAATTCGGTGCGTTGATCACGGCGATCATCGTCGCCGGCCGATCCGGATCGGCATTGGCCGCGCGCATCGGTTCGATGAACGTGTCGCAGGAAATCGATGCGCTCGCCAGTATGGGCATCGAACCCGTGCGTTATCTCGCCGCGCCCGCGCTCATCGCGATGCTCATCATGTTGCCTGTGCTGACGATGTTCGCCGACACCGTCGCCATCGTCGGTGCGGCGCTTTATAGCGCGTCGTCGCTCAATGTCACGCCGACTGCGTACATCATGGAAACACTGGCGCTGCTGAGTTCCGGCGATATCTGGCAAGGGATCGCCAAAGCCTTCGTTTTCGCGACGCTGATCACGCTCATCGGCGTCACGACGGGCTTCGGCGTCACCGGCGGTGCCGAAGGTGTCGGTCGCGCCACGACGCGCTCCGTCGTTCTTTCCATCTGCTACATCATCGTCGCCGACATGATCTTCTCGTTCTTCCTCAATCGCTGACGATGAACGTGCCCGTCGCCACCGTTCCCGCGCCGCTGATCGAGGTAAAAAAACTCGAAGCGTGGTATGGCCGTCGACGAATCCTCCACGGCATCGATTTCAGCGTGAATCCCGGCGAGATCCGCGTGATCATGGGCGGCTCGGGTTCGGGGAAAAGTACACTGCTGCGCCATCTTCTCGGGTTGCAAAAACCGCGCAGCGGAACCGTGCGGCTGCTCGGTCTGGACATCGCCAACGCCACCGAACTGGAAATGCTTGGCGTGCGTCGGCAAATTGGCGTTTCGTTTCAAGGCGGGGCGTTGCTCACCTCGATGAGCGTCGGCGAAAACGTGTGCCTGCCGTTGCGTGAGCACACCAAGCTCGACGAAAACACGATCCGCATCATGAGCCGATTGAAACTCGAAGTGGTCAATCTCGGCGGATTTCAGGATCTGATGCCGAGCCAGCTTTCCGGCGGAATGGTCAAGCGCGCGGCACTGGCTCGCGCGATCGTGATGGACCCGAAACTTTTGTTTTTCGACGAACCGTCGGCCGGGCTCGATCCGGTCGTTTCGGCCGAACTCGACGAATTGATTTTGCGGTTGCGCGATGCGCTGCGGATGACGATCGTCGTCGTCACGCATGAACTCGAAAGCGCGTTCAAGATTGCGGATACGATAACGGTGCTCGATCAGGGTCAGATCATGATGACGGGCAAGACGGACGACGTTCGCCATGCCGACAACGAACGCATCCAGGATTTGCTGAACCGGCGCCCGCGCGAAATTCATGTCGATGCGGACGCCTATTTGAAACGTCTTACGGAAGAACAAGCCGCGTGATCAAGAGGAAGGGGCAATGAAACGCGACAGCGTGAACTACGTTTTAGTGGGAGGCGTCGTCATCGCGGCATTCGTGCTGCTGATGGTCACGCTGGCGATGATTTCCGGCCGCAGCGGCGCGAGTACGGAGTACTACACGCATTACCGCAACGTCACCGGCCTGCGTTTCGGTGCGCCGATTTTCTACGAAGGTTTCCGCATAGGCCAGGTCAGCAAGATCATTCCCGAACGCAACGACAAAGGTACGATTTATAAAATCGAACTCGACGTGCGCAAGGATTGGCCGATCCCGAAAGACAGCATCGCGCATCTGACCTCGACCGGATTGCTCGCTGACGTCGCCATCGGCATCAGCGAAGGATTGAGCAAAGATCCCGCCGCGCCCGACAGCGAGTTGAAAGGCGCGGAAAGCGCCGACATCTTCGCGGCCATGAATGAACTCGCGGTGCAGATCACCACACTGACGCGCGACCAGATCGCACCGCTGATCAAAAATCTATCGCAGCACGTCGATTCGATCGCATCCGTGATCGACAAGAACACGCCTGAGCTGGTCGAGCAGTCGCACGTTCTCCTGACGAAGTTGACGACCGCTTCGGAATCGATGAACGATGTCCTGAAGCCGGAAAATCGCGCAGCGCTGTCGTCGATTCTGGCCAACACGCGCGATCTCACGCACGAGCTGAAGAGCACGCAGCAAAAACTCGACGACGCCCTCGGACAACTCGACAGCATCGCCAAAGAAAACCGTCCCGGCGTGCGACAGGCCGTCGACGATCTGCGCGCCGTACTCGCGTCGTTGTCCGGACGCGTCGATTCGATCATGCAGCATCTCGAAGTGGCTAGCCGCAACTTCGACGAATTCGCGCGCGAAGTGCGCAAGAGTCCCAATCGTCTGCTCATCGCGCCGAAGGCCGACAAGCTTCAGGAAAACGACCAATGAAAAAGTGGTTCGCGCTCATTCTGCTCATCGTCGCGCTCACGGCTTGCTCGCCGGCCAGCGTGCCCGATGTCACCTATTTCCGCCTGCCGCCGCCGACGCCGCTGCCGCATGCCGACAAACCGCTGACGTCGCTGCCGATCGAAGTCCAAGTGTTCCGCGCCGAAGGTATCTACTCCGAACAGGCGCTGATCTATTCGACTAACGACAATGCGACCGAATTGCGCACCTACCACTACCAATTGTGGGGCGATCCACCATCGCGTGGATTGCAGTCGCGATTGACGAATATGTTGCGCAGTTCCGGTGTGTCCAACTTAGTCACCGATACGCTGCCCGCCAGCGATCAGGCGTTGCGTCTGCAAGGAAAGATCATTCGCTATGAACGTGTCCAAAGCGGCCAGGCGTTCAGCGTGCACGTCGCGTTCGACATCCGCGTCGAGCAAGACAGCGGCGAACCGATATTGGAACAGACATACACCGGCGACGCCGATGCGGCCGGCGCCACTATCGGTGCGACGGTGCAAGCCTTCGGCGTGGCGGTCGACCAGGCTTTCGCGAAGTTTTACGGCGATCTCGCAGCGCTCGGCAAGGAGTCGCATGCTGGCTGATTCGCAACGCCGCGAAATGCTGGCGGCGATGGGTATCGATGTCTATGTCTTGCGAGGCGCACAAGCCGAGCGAGCCGATTCGACAGCGTCGGTAGCCGTCGATCAGTGGCTCATCGTGGCGGCATCGGACGCGGTGATGAAAAGTACACAATGCGCACAATTGCGCAAATCGCTCCCGTCGATCGTGGGATTGGCGCCGGATCGCATTCGCTGGCTCGCCGCCGATGCGGCGAATTCGTTCGACGCCGTGCCGACCGCCAACGCGTACCTTGTCCTTGGAGCGGGACTGGCACGATCGTTAGGCGCACACCTGTCGGCGACTCAGCAAAACGCGGCCGTCATCGCCGTCGCCGACGAACCGTCGTTGAGCTTCGGCAGCGCCATGTCCAAGCGCGCGTTGTGGCAAACGTTGAAACCGATCGCACGCCGCGCGCGCGAGCTCACCTGATGGTCGCCATTCTCAACGAACCGTATCCGCTGCTGCGACCGATGCGCGTGGACGACCTCGATCAAGTCGTCGCCATCGAAATGGAAGCCTACGAATTTCCCTGGACGCTTGGCATTTTTCGCGATTGTCTGCGCGCCGGTTACAACTGCTGGGTGCTCGCTCAATCCGTCGAGGTGATCGGCTATGGCGTGCTGACCGTTGCCGCGCGCGAAGCGCACATCCTCAACGTGTGCATCGCGAAAAGTCAGCAATCGCACGGTCATGGACGACACCTTATGCAGCGGCTCGTCGATCTGGCGCGCTGGCATCACGCCGAGCGCGTATTTCTCGAAGTGCGTCCATCGAACAAACGCGCGATCGCACTGTACGACACACTCGGCTTCAACGAAATCGGCAAGCGGCCGAATTACTATCCGGCCAAACGCGGGCGCGAAGATGCGATCGTCATGGCGATGGAACTGTTGCCGCCAAACTAAGCGGCGTCGAGCCGCTTCAACTGCTCGCGCAATCCAGCCAATAGTTGTTCAAAATCTTTCAAACGCTGCTTTTCCTGTTCGACGACAGCCGGCGGCGTTCGTTCGCCGAAATTGGCGAGTTTGGCGGTGGATTTCGCACTCTCACCCTTGATCCGCTTGATTTCTTTTGACAATCGCGATTTTTCCGCATCGAGATCGATCAGGCCAGCAAGCGGAATCAGGATCTTCATCTCACCGACGATCGCCGACGCGCTCGCCGGTTCCGATTCGTTCGCATCGAGCCAGCGCTGCGATTCTGTGCGAGCGAGAAACGCGATTTGTGCTTTGAACTTTTGCGAGAGTTCACGCTGGTACGACGTCCCATTCGCATACAGCAACGGAATGGCTTTTCCGGGCGAGATATTCATCTCGCTGCGAATGCGACGCACTTGACTCAACACCTCGCGCAGCCATTCGATCGACGCGTCGGATTGCGTATTGGCGAATTGCGCAAAATCGATCGCCAGCGGATATCGCTGCGTCGAAATACTTCCAGCGGATTTGCCGAGCATCGGCGCGATCGTCTGCCAGATTTCCTCCGTGATGAACGGGATGATCGGGTGCAGCGCACGCAACAATGCTTCGAGAACGAATAACAATGTATGCCGCGTCGAGTCGGCGACTTCCTTGTCATCACCGCCCAGTGCGGGTTTGGCGAATTCGACAAACCAGTCGCAGTAAATATTCCACGTGAATTCGTACAGCGATTGCGCGACCAAATCGAAACGATACAGCGGCATTTGCAATTCGACGTCGGCCAGCATCCGCTCGAAGCGTGTGAGAATCCACTTTTCCGCATCGGTTTTCGGAGCGAGTGTCGCGTCCACCGCGACGCTGAAATTTTCGCAGTTCATCAGCACGAATCGCGCCGCGTTCCAGAGTTTGTTGCAGAAGTTCTTGTAGCCTTCGGCGCGCTTCAAATCGAAATTGATCGTGCGGCCATACGTTGCCAACGCGGCGAACGTGAAGCGCAACGCGTCCGCGCCGACGGCCGAAATGCCTTCGGGATAATCCTTGCGAATGCGCTTTTCGACTTTTTCGCGCACTTGCGGAATCAGCAACGACGCGGTCGATTTCTGCACCAGTGCGTCGAGCGTGATGCCATCGATCAAATCGAGCGGATCGATCGTGTTGCCTTTCGACTTCGACATCTTCTGGCCGTCGGCGTCGCGCACGATGGCGTTGATGTACACCGTTCGGAACGGGACTTTGCCGATGAAATACTGCGTCGCCATGATCATGCGCGCGACCCAGAAAAAGATGATGTCGAAACCCGTGACGAGCACGTCGCTCGGCAGATAGCGTTCGTCCTGCGGCCAGTTCGCGACGACGTTGCCGTTTTCGCGCACCGGCTCGTGCGACGGCCAGCCGAGCGTGGAGAACGGCCACAGCGCAGACGAAAACCACGTGTCGAGCACGTCGTCGTCCTGGCGCAGCGCGCCGACCGGTTTGGTTTTCGAATGCGCGAGCGCGTCGGCTTCGTCTTCGCCGACGAAAATGTTTCCAGCCTCGTCGAACCACGCCGGAATGCGATGACCCCACCACAGCTGACGACTGACGCACCAGTCCTGAATATTTTCCAGCCATTGGTTATACGTCGTCGCCCAGTTTTCGGGAACGAATTTCACCGCGCCATCGCGCACCGCGTTCAATGCCGGTTCGGTGATGGCCTTCTTTCCGCCTAGACGTCCATCCGGCAGCGTGTCACTCGTCAGATCGAGGAACCACTGGTCGGTGAGCATCGGTTCGACGACAACGCCGGAGCGATCGCCTACCGGCACTTGATGCTTATGCGGAACGACTTTGACGAGAAAACCCTGCGCGTCGAGATCGGCGACGACGGCTTTACGCGCGACGTAGCGATCCATGCCGCGGTATTTCTCTGGCGCGTTGTCGTTCATCTTCGCATCGAGCGTCATGATGACGATCATCTCGATGTTGTGGCGCTTGGCGCAGGCGTAGTCGTTGAAGTCGTGCGCGCCGGTGATCTTCACGCAACCGCTGCCGAAGGCGGGATCGACGAAATCGTCGGCGATGATCGGGATGCGCCGGTCGCACAACGGCAAGTCGACGAATTTGCCGACCAGATGTTTGTATCGCTCGTCATCCGGATGCACGGCGAGTGCGCCGTCGGCAAGCATCGTTTCCGGGCGCGTCGTTGCGATCGTCATGCCGCGCATCTCGGCGCCGTCGGTATCTTTTTGCGGACCATCGCTGAATGGATAGAGGATGTGCCACATCTGGCCATCGCGTTCTTCCATGTTCACTTCCAGATCCGAGATCGCCGTCATCAGCACCGGATCCCAGTTCACCAGACGCAGGCCGCGATAAAGCAACCCATCGCGGTACCATTGCACGAACACACGTTTTACGGCGGCCGATAAACCGTCGTCCATCGTAAAGCGTTCGCGCGACCAGTCCATCGACGCGCCGAGCCGGCGCATCTGATGGGTGATCGTGGATCCCGATTCTTCTTTCCATTCCCACACACGCTCGATGAATTTCTCGCGGCCCAAATCGTGGCGCGTTTTGTTTTGCGCGCCGAGTTGGTTCTCGACGATCTTCTGCGTCGCGATGCCGGCGTGATCGGTGCCGCCTTGCCACAACGCGCGAAATCCGCGCATGCGGTGATAGCGGATCAGCGCATCCATGATCGTCTGCTGGAACGCATGACCCATGTGCAGCGTGCCGGTCACGTTCGGCGGCGGCAGCAAAATGCAATACGGTTCGCCGTCGCCATTCGGCGCGAACAAGCCGTCGGCTTCCCAGCGGGAATACCATTTGTTTTCGATGGCGCGAGGGTCGAAGCTCTTTTCCACGGGTATGGCTGCCTGTCCCGACGAGCGGGTTTGGATGGATCACGACGGTGATTGTGAATTGTAGCCGGGCAGGCGGCCGCCACCCAAGAAAACGCTGCGATCGGTCGCGCGTCGACTGACATGTAAAACCCGCGTTGTGACACAATCGGACGTATCTTCAAGGGGAAACGATGCCATCCGTCGCGGCTTGCAGACCGCTGGTATCCGCTACATTCGTGGCCGCACACGGATGAGCGGGCGCCCGTCTTTTTTAGCCGAACTCAAGCGCCGCAACGTGGTGCGTGCCGGATTGCTGTACATCGGCGTGCTGTGGGCGTTGTCGCAGGGCCTGGCGCAGCTTCTGCCGGTGTTCGACGTGCCGAACTGGGTGGTACGCGCGCTGGTCATCGTCGGCATCATCGGTTTTCCGTTCTGGCTGATGTTCGCGTGGCTGTACGAACTCACGCCGGAAGGTCTCAAACGCGATAGCGACGTGCCGGTCGACGCATCGATCGCGCGGCACACGGGACGCAGACTGGATTTCGCCATCATCGGTGTGCTCGCTGTCGCGGTCGTCTTGCTGATCACCGATCGCATGATGATGTCGCACGAGGTTGCCACATCCGATAAATCCATCGCCGTGCTGCCGTTTGCCAATACCAGCGGCGACAGCAGCAACGAATATTTTTCCGACGGTCTGTCCGAGGAACTCATATCCGCGTTGTCGCGTCTGGCCAACCTCAAAGTGATCGGACGCACGTCGTCGTTCCAGTTCAAGGGCAAATCCGACAACAGTCGCGCCATCGGTGCTGCGCTCGGTGTGGCTTATCTCGTCGAAGGCAGTGTGCGTAAATCGGCGAATCGCGTTCGGATCGCGGTGTCGCTGCTGAAAGCCACCGACGGCACGACCGTGTGGGGTGACTCGTACGACCGCGAACTGAGCGACATCTTCGCCGTGCAATCCGATATCGCTGACAGCGTCGCCATGAAAATGAAAACGACATTGCTCGGCGGCGCGGAAAACGCGACATCGGCCGCGCGGCCGTCGAATGGCAACGTCGAAGCCTACAACGCGTTGCTGCAGGGGAATTTTTATTTCCGCCGACGCACGACGGAGGATTCACTGAAGGCCATCGATTTCTACAAACAGGCTGTCCAGATCGATCCGGCGTATGCGCTGGCCTACGCGAATCTCGGCTTCACGCTCGTCATGCACGCCACCACGCTCGGCGTCGACGACGAGAAGATCGCCGGCATGTTGCAGGGAGGACGCGATGCCACGGAACGCGCGTTGCAGCTCGATCCGAATCTTCCCGAAGCGCACGTGGCGAAAGCAGTCTTGATGAGCAACGCCGAACTGGACCTCGACGGTTCTTACGCCGAAGCCGAACGCGCGCTGAAACTGTCGCCGCAGGATCAATATGCGTTGCTCACGCAATCCGTGCGGCTCGGCATGCAGGGCCGCGTGCAGGAATCCGTCGCCGAAGGACGCAAGGCGATCGCCGTCGATCCGTTGTCGAGCACCGCGCATTATTATTTGTCGCGCTCGCTGGTCGCGGCCGGCGACTACGATCAAGCGGAAGCCGAACTGAAGAAATCGCTGGAACTGGAGCCGACGTCGAGCCGCAGCTACATGCAGCTGGCGATCATTCAACTGTTGCGCGGCAACGCCACGAATGCGCTGACGCTCGCCCAACGGGAGCCGAATGTCTTCTGGAAAACGTATACCTTGGCGTTAGCGTATTTCGCCACCGGCGATCGCGCCAAGGCCGACGAAAAATTGCAGGACCTCATCGACCATTACGCCAAAGGCAGCGCGTCGCAGGTGGCGATGGTCTACGGTTTCCGCAAGGAACCCGACAAGATGTTCGAGTGGCTCGACCGCGCCGTCGACGAGCGCGACCCCGGCGCGTTGCTGCTGCGGCAGGATCCCTTCTTCTTGGCATACGCCGCCGATCCACGCTACGCGGCACTCGAAAAGCGACTGCGGCTGCCGGATCTCGGAACGAAACGATGAGTTCACGCGCGTCGTTTTTCGCCGAGCTGAAACGATGTAACGTAAAACTGGGCGAGCCCAAACTCGCCGTCGCGAACTTGCAGCCGATTGTCGCGACCGACCGCTCCGGCCAGACGGAATGGGCGATCATGAGCGTCGCGCTAGGTCCGCTACACTCCGATCCGGAATTCATCGAGCTCGTGAAAATCGCCAAGACCACCGATCCGCATTACGCACAGCTGTGCGGGAAAACGCCATGAGCGATTTTCTCACTCGACTTCGCCAACGCAAACTCGTGCAGTGGGCGCTGGCCTACATCGCCGCATCGTTCGCGTTGATCCAGGTGATCGACATCGTCGCGCAACGCTTCGGCTGGCCGGAGCAGACGGTCCGCTTCGTCATCATCGCGCTGGCGGTTGGATTTTTTATCACGCTCGTGCTCGCGTGGTATCACGGCGAACGCGGCGCACAGCGCGTGACGGGCACAGAGTTGCTGATTCTCGCCGTGCTTCTCGCGATCGGCGGCGGGGCGATCTGGAAATTCGCGCCGGAGTCGACGTCGCCGGCTGCCACCGCATCGCGCGCAGCGGCGGTCGACGCCAAATCGATCGCGGTGTTGCCGTTCGAAAGTCTCAGCGAAGAAAAAGACAACGCCTATTTCGCCAGCGGCATGCAGGACATGATCCTGACCAAGCTCGCCGGCATCGGCGATCTGAAAGTGATTTCGCGCACGTCGACGGAGAAGTACAAAAGTCATCCCGAAAATCTCGCGGTGATCGGCAAGGAACTCGGTGTTGCCTCGATTCTTGAAGGAACAGTGCAAAAGGCCGGCAATCAGGTGTTGATCAATCTGCAGCTGATCGACGCATCGAACGACAACCATCTATGGGCGCAGGACTACACGCGCACGCTCGAGAATATTTTCGGCGTCGAAGGCGAAGTCGCGGAAAAAGTGGCCGGCGCGCTGCGCGTGGTGCTCACGCGTGACGAGCGCAACACCTTGGCGCTCAAGCCGACGCAAAATGCCGAAGCGCTCGACGCCTATCTTCGCGGCCTGGCGATGCAATCGCAGCCCGCATTCGGCGTCGCGCAGGCCACCGACGAATTCCAGAAAGCAGTAACGCTCGATCCGAATTTCACGCTTGCCTGGACGGAACTGTTCTGGCAGCGCCTGCGCGCCTACTGGTTCGGCTTCGATGCGACCGCGACGAACCTCGATGCCGCGAACGCCGCGTTCGATCGCGCGACCGCACTCGCGCCGGAACTGCCGCAGGTGGAGCGCGCGCGGGCGCAATATCTGTATTTCCTGAAACGTGATTTCGCCGGCGCCTCGGCGGTGATGCGCCAGGTGCAGCGCGGTCTTCCCAACGACGAGCGCACCTGGTTTTTCAGCGCGCTGGTCGAACGCCGCGTCGGCGCGTGGGATGCGGTCGTCGCGGACTTGCGCAAAGCGCAATCGCTCGCACCGATGGACCCGTTCGTTTACTACGAACTCGCCAATACCGCGGTGGCTCGCCGCCATTTCGACGAAGCGGTCACGACGATCGAAACCGCACCCGAGTTCTCCGAGAAAAGCTGGGGCGCCGAAATGCATTTCTTCGCGACGCTGAATCTCGGCGGCGTCGATGCGACGGCCAAGTTGCTCGAACGATTCGCCGCGACCGGCGTGGCGACCGCCGATCTGCGTCCTTGGCAAGCGCTTTTACAACGCGATTTCAAAGCGGCGGTGCCGCTGTTCGCGGACGCCATCGTCCGCGCCGCTGGCCGGCCGCAGCCGAATTATCAGTCCGAATATTTCGTCGCCGCGTATTTGCCCGCGACGATCGGCTGGCAATTGCAGCAGGCGTTTTGCGAGAAACGCTCCGGGGCGACGGATGCCGCCATCACGTTGTATTCGGCCGTCCAAAAAAATGCGCAGGCAGCACTCGCGAAGAAGGAAGTAAACCCGAACATCGAAGCGGCGTGGCACGTGACGCTGGCGCTCGCCGACGCGGGGTTGGGCGAGCGCGACAACGCCGTCGCCGAAGCCCAGCGTGCCGTCGCTCTGATTCCCGAATCGAACGACCGCTTCGAAGGTCCGTACTGGCAGGATTATCTCGCGCAGATCTACGCGATGAACGGCGACGCGGCGCATGCGTTGCCAATCATCAAGCACCTCGTCGACACCAGCGGCAGCACCACCACGCGCGCGATGCTGACGATCGATCCGGTGTGGGATCCGATTCGCGACGACGCGGGATTCAAAGCATTGCTGATCGAGACGCCGCGATGAGCAACGTTCTGCGACGGCTGCGCGAACGATAGCAGGTGAAATGAGCGCTGGCATATTGCGTTCAATGAGTTTCCGCGCACAACGCCACGCCGACCGCCATGATGATCGACGCGATGGCTTTCTGGATCAGTGCGTGTCGTGACAAATCTTCCCTCGACAGGCGCGGCGCAAAAAAACTGAGCGCAGTTCCGAACACGAACACGAACAGCGGCGTCGTCGACGAAATCACCGACACGAGCGCGGCGGGCGCCATCGTCAGCGCGAGCCGCGTGCCGAGCGTGCCGCCGAGATTGATCAGTTCGTTCGCGCCGTTCACGCCGAGCACGGCGCCGACATTTTTCTTCAGCAACGCCACGAACTGTTTCCGATAGTGTGGGATCGCGAGGATCATGACGCCGAAGAGCGCCTCACCGACCCACATCCAGAACGTGGTGCGCCAGAAATCGTCGCGCACCGCGAACACCTTGAAGACGATCGTCGATCCAGCGAGCACCGCCGTGCACGCGAGCATCAGGACGACGAGCCGGATTCGCCAACCTTTCGCACTGTGCGCCTCGAACGAAATCATGAATGCGCCGGAGACGATCAACGCGCCGCCGATGAGTTGGCGCGTTTCGAGTTTCTCGCCGAGGAAAAGATACGCGAACAAAAACGTGAACAGCGTGTTGGCCTGAAACAGCGTGGCGACCACCGACGCTTCGTCGCCCTGGATCGCGCGCAGATAGAACAACATGGCGGCCATGAACATCGCGCCCGACGCGGCGAGCACGCCGACATCGCGCAGCGCCACGTCGAAAATGCCGTGCGCGAAGATGCCGATCGGGATGAGCAGCGTCGCGCTGAGCAGTGCCGTGAACACCATCAGCACGGCGGTATCGCTGTTCGCGAAATAGCGGTCGACCAGGTATTTGTCGATGTGCGTCGACACCGCCCACAGGATCGGGCCGGTCAACGCGAGCGGGAGCCACCAGGTCATCGAACGCGCGCAAGCAGGGAATCGTTCGATGCTAGCACGCGCACGCCGCGCTACATGTCGTGCTTCGCCACCTCGAAACCCGCGGCTTTGTACATCGACCATCGCTTGCGCGAACCGTCGCGTTCGGACTGATCGGCGGGCACGACTTCGAGCACGCGATCGAACAATCCCGTTGCCGCGTCCTCGCGCAGATTGATGACGAGGGCGCGGTCTGGGGTGGTCACGTCCGGCGGCGCGATGATGACGGGTGTGATCGCATCGTCCTCGTCGCCTGCGATCTGATGCGGGATGAACGCGTCGTCGGAAAACTCCCAGAGCTTTTCGTCGATCTGTTCGGCTTGGTCGAAGGTTCGCGCGAGGATCAACGTCGATTGGCCGGCATCGAACGCGCGCTTCGTGAGCTCACAAACGAGCAACAGCGGATCCTCGCGGAAGCGCGGTTTGTCGATCAGATAAAAGTCGGCGCGAGCCATTAGGCCGCTTTCAGCTTTAGCTTAGTCACGCGCTTGAGATTCAGGTTGCGGCGTGCATGCCAGAGGTCGTGATTCTGCTGCATCTGCAGCCACATTTCGGGGGACGGACCGAGCGTCTTCGAGAGGCGCAATGCCATCTCAGGCGTTATCCCGCTGGTGCCTTTTAGAATGCGGTTCAATGTGGACGGCGCGACGTCAAGCTTTTCGGCCAGTTCGCGGCCACTGATACCGTGTTCTTCGAGATACATGTATGTGATGAATTCCCCAGGATGAGGCGGGTTATACATAACCATTAGTGGTAGTCCTCGTAATCAAGCACGTCCGCGTGGGACTCGTAAAACTCGAACGTGATGCGCCAGTTGCCGTTCACCCAAACCGACCAACGTCCGTGCGCCGATCCTTTCAACGGATGCAAACGCAGTCGCGGGGTGCGCAGATCCTCGATGGCCGACGCGGTATCGAGCGCGGCCAAAATCATCTGGACCCGTTTGGCATGGACAGATTGGATGCCCGACGTATTGCCGGTCTGAAAAAAACGCAGCAGCCCTTTGTGGCGGAACGAACGAATCATCCATGATCCCCAGTGTAGCGTGTTGCGCATCACGCAACAACCGGCGTACCCATTCAGCGTCTGCGATTATTCAGGCGAGGCAGAAACGCAGCGCCTGCGTGCGTTGCATCGTATCGAAACTTGGATGCAGATCGATCGATTTTTTAAAGACGAACGAAGGACGCGATCAGGACATCGCGCTTCGAACACGCGGTGATCAGCCGCCCGCGAGCTTCGTCAAATACTCGACGAGCATCGGCACGGGGCGCCCCGTCGCAGAACCTTTGCGGCCTTCTTCCCACGCCGTCCCCGCGATGTCGAGATGTGCCCAGCGATAGCCTTCGGTAAAGCGCGACAAGAAACATCCCGCCGTGATCGCGCCGGCGTATTTGCCGCCAATGTTGGCGATGTCGGCGTAGCCGGTTTCGAGCTGGCTTTGATAGTCGTCCCACAACGGCAGGCGCCAGGCGCGATCGAGCGAGGATTCGCCGGCGGCGATGAGATCATTCGCCAGCGCATCGTCTTTCGTCATCAAGCCCGTCGCGTGTTTGCCGAGCGCGACGACGCAGGCGCCGGTGAGTGTCGCGGCGTCGATGATGATTTGCGGGTTGAATTTCTGCACGTACGTGAGCGCGTCGCACAAGATCAGGCGACCTTCAGCATCGGTGTTGAGTACTTCGACGGTTTGGCCGGACATCGTGGTGACGACATCGCTCGGCCGCTGTGCCTTGCTGCCGGGCATATTTTCCACGGCGACCGCCAGGCACACGATGTTGAGTTTCAGCTTCATCTCGACGGCGGTGACGAACGCACCAAGCACGCCGGCCGCGCCGCACATGTCGAACTTCATTTCTTCCATACCGGCGCTCGGCTTGATCGAGATGCCGCCGGTATCGAACGTGATGCCTTTGCCGACGAGCGCGATCGGTTTGTCCTTTTCGCCCGCTCCTTTGTAGTGCAGTACGACGAGCTTCGGTTCATTCGCCGAACCCTGCGATACGCCGAGCAGCGCGCCCATGCCGAGCTTGCGCATGTCGGCTTCTTCGAGCACTTCGCATGTCACGCTGTCGTGTCCGTTTGCGAATTTCTTCGCTTCATCGGCGATGTATTGCGGATTACAAATGTTCGGCGGCAGGTTGCCGAGTTCGCGCGCGAAACGCACACCGCTGGCGATCGCGTTGGCGGCGGTGAGCGCAGACTTCGCACTATCCGCAGCGGCAAATGTGATCGAATCGAATTCCGGCGTCTTGGATTTTTCGCGCGGCTTGAACGTAGCGGTGTACTTGTAAGCTTGTGCGTCGGTCGCGACGGCGGCGCCGCGCACTTTCCATGCGATGTCTTTTCCGGAGACATCGATATCGGTCAGGTATGAAATCGCACTCTTCAGGGGCAAGCTTTTCAGAATGCGCGTCGCGTCGGTCGATGCGCGGCTGAATCGCGCGGCGTCGAATTTTTTCTGATCGCCCAATCCGATAACGAGCACACGGTGCGCTTTTACGTTCGGCAGCGCGAACAAAAGGTTCGACGTGCCCAGCTTTCCGGTGATATCGCTCGAGTCGATCAGGCGCGTGAGCGCGCCAGCGGATTTTTCATCGATGCGCTTTGCGGCGTCGGATAACACGCGATCTTCGAAAACGCCGACCACAACGCAAGCCGTGTCGACGGTGTCGGGCGATTCCTGGGTGAGGCTGAATTGAATGGTCATTGATTTTCCGTTATCGAACTAATTCGTCGAAAAGATGCTCCGCACACGCGAGGCCAGCTAAACTTAAGGCGGATTGAACGTGTCGCGCGATGCAATCGCGCTGCAGATCGCGCTTAAACTGCGATCAGCGCTCAAGTTTACTGCAAAACTATCGGATTCATGCTCAGAATTGTCGATCGCTATCTGGCGCGCGAGCTGTTGTGGAGCTTCGTCGCCGCTCTCATGATTTTGTTGCTGGTCATCACCGGTGCGACGGTGGCCGACTTGCTCAACAAGATCGCGCACGGCCGTGTCGCGGCGGACTTATTGGTCGCGCTGATCGGATTGCGAACCGTCGACACGTTGACGCTGCTCGTTCCGCTGTCCGCGTTTTTGGGCGTGCAGATCGCGTATGGCCGTTTGTATCGCGAAAGTGAGATGGCGGTGTTCGCCGCGTCCGGATTGCCGTTGTCGGGATTGTTGCGACCGCTGGCGATTTTTGCCATTCCGATCGTGATTCTCACGGCGTTGATCTCGTTCTGGTTTGCGCCTGCCGCCGATCGGCAAGCGCAAACGCTGCAAGAAGAGGCGAGTCGTTCGCTGATCATCGCCGGACTCGAGCCCGGCCGTTTCATCGAATTGCCGAACAACGATGGCGTGATGTACGTCGAAGGAATGAATGGCGATGGCACGAAGTTCACCAAGATGTTCGTCGCCAGTGAGCATACGAGCACGGACAAGAAAACCACGAACATCAATATCGTCACCGCCACCGATGGCGAGCTGTATCACGAGTCCGACGGCATTGCGCGCTTTCTCGGCTTGAACGACGGATTTCGTGTCGAAGGCGTCATCGGGCAGGATAATTTTCGCTTGATGCGCTATCAGCGCAACGATATCAAGCTGTCGGACAACTCGAACGACAACACGCCCGATTCCATCAAGCGCAGTGCAACGACGAGCGATCTTCTAAAAAGCACGGACGTCGTGCAGCGCGCCGAATTGCAATGGCGTTTAGTCGCGCCGCTGACCGTTCTGGTGCTGGTGATGCTGGCGTTGCCGCTGGCGAAATCCAGCCCGCGCGAACCGCGCTACGCGCGTTTGCTCATCGCATTGCTCGCATGGTTCGTTTATTACAACTGCCTGGCGATGTGGCGCTCGCGGTTGAGCCAGGGTTTCACCGATCCGCGCGTCGGTTTCTGGTTGATTCTGATTCCGACAATGGCGATCGCGATTTATCTCAGTTGGCGCGGTCAGCAATTGCCGAAACCAAAAGCCAAAACGCGCGCGGCCGGAGCGGCGTGATGCGCAGAACGCTGTTCAAAAAAGTAGATAAGCTCGTCGCGCTGTCCGTGCTGGGTTCGGTATTGCTGGCGTGGGGATTTCTGGTCGGTTTCGATGCGTTCCACGCGTTTCTCGCCGAGATCAACGACATCGGCACCGGCCAATATACGTTGAGCAAAGCGATCGTCTACATTTTGCTGACCGTGCCTCGGCGCGGCTATCAGTTCTTCGGATATTCCGCGCTGATCGGCGGATTGCTCGGTATGGGCGGCCTGGCGTCGAGCGGTGAACTGACGGCGCTGCGCGCGGCAGGATTATCGAAATTGCGCATTTGCGTGTCGGTGATCATCTCGCTGACGTTGATGACGGCCGGCGTGATGCTGATCGGTGAAACGATCGGTCCGCGTGGCGAGCAGAGAGCCGAAGCGCTCGCGCTTGCGGCTAAATCCAAGGATGTCGCGATTGGAAAAAACGGCAGCTTATGGGCACGCGACGGCGACAATGTCGTGAATGCCAAGCACGGACGCACGCGCGGCGGCAGTAACGGCGCGGTCGTGGAACTGCAAGACGTGCGCGTGTTCGAGTTCGAGACGAACGGTCATCTTTCCGCGCTTTCGCTGGCCAAGACCGCCACCCAGTCGGCGGGAGAATGGACGCTTTACGACGTTCGCCGTACCGAATTCAAGGGCACCGAAGCAGACACGACGACACAGGCCCAGACGCAGTGGAAGTCGAATCTCGACCCCAACATTCTGGCTGTGTCGATGACGCACCCGGAATATCTGTCCGCGCTCGATCTCTCGCGCAACATCGATTACAACCAGCGCAATCACCAGGACGCATCGCCATTCCTGCGCGCTTACTGGGCGCGAATTTTCTATCCGTTCAACGTGCTCGTGCTGGCGTTCTGCGCTGTTCCGTTCGCTTTCGGCGCGTTGCGCACGGGCGGCCTCGGCAAGCGATTGTTCATCGGCATTGCGCTGGCGATCATGTATTACTTTTTCCAGAGCGCCGTGGTTAGCATGGGTGCGGTATACAATTTCAATTTGGCGCTGGCCAATGCGCTGCCCTCGGTAATTCTCGCGGCGGCGGCTATCTTTTATTTCCGACGTTACGGTTAGCTCAGCCGGTCTTGCTCATGCGCGTGTCGCATATCGCGTCGTGTAGCGTGCGGCGCCGCGCATCGAACAGCGACCACCAGAATCCGGCGCCGAGAATCGCGAGCGACACGCACGCCAGAAAAAATCGCAGCAGTGCGCGCGGCCACGCAAGGCGCGATCCATCGGGCATCGTCAGTCGAATTTTCCATGCGCGCATGCCGATCGTCTGGCCACCGCGCGACCAGGAAATGACGAAGTAGCCCGCGCTGAAGCCGAGCAGAAGTGCCTGCATCAGAATTTTGTGATCGAGACGATGGGCATCGAATGCGCCACCGGTGATCGCAACGCCGATCACGCCCGCGAGAAACCAAAGTCCCAGCAGCGGCAACACATCGTAGACCAGCGCGGTCAGACGCCGACCGAGGGAAACGGGCGTCAGGAAAGTTTCGGCGTTCATTCGTAAAACAAGAAGGGTGACGCGACAAGCGTCGCGGTTTAGGCTGCGGCATGCAAGTGTTAGCTGGATGCCGATGTCAGAAACGAAAATTACCGCTGCGCCGCTGACCGCCGACGATCGCGCGGCGATCGAAAATTTTCTCGAACGGATCTGGTCTGAGCAAGGTCTGGCGGACAACACACTCGCCAGTTATCGGCGCGATCTCGAAGGATTGGCGCGCTGGCTGGCGAGAGATGGCAGTTCGCTCGATCGTTGCACGCGCGAATCGCTGTATCGCTATCTTGCCGAGCGCTCCGCGCGTGGCGGCCGACGCGGTTCCGGCTACACGGCGCGCTCGAACGCGCGCTTGTTGTCGACGCTGCGGCATTTCTATCGCTCACGCGTGCGTGAGGGTTCGATCAAAGAAGATCCGACGTTGCTGCTCGACGCACCGAAGCTGCCGCGATCGCTGCCGAAGGCGTTGTCCGAAGCGAACATCGACGCGCTGATCGCCGCGCCCGATGTGAGCACGCCGCTGGGTTTGCGTGATCGCGCGATGTTCGAACTGATTTACGCCACCGGTTTGCGCGTCAGCGAATTGATCGGCATCCGAACCGAGCAACTCAATTTGCGGCAAGGTGTGGCGCGCGTCACCGGCAAAGGCGGAAAGGAACGGCTCGTGCCGCTCGGCGAGCAAGCGCAGGACTGGATCGAGCGCTACTACAAAGAATCGCGGCCCGCGCTTCTTCGCGGAACCGAGGTCGATGAAGTCTTCGTCAGCAATCGCCGTGCGGCGATGACGCGTCAGATGTTCTGGTTCATGGTCAAGCGCTATGCGGTTATCGCCGGCATCGATGCGAAACGTATTTCGCCACATGTGCTGCGCCATTGTTTCGCGACGCATCTGCTCAATCACGGCGCCGATCTGCGCGCGCTGCAGATGCTGCTCGGTCACAGTTCGCTGTCGACGACACAAATTTATACGCTCGTCGCGCGCGAGGGACTCAAACGCCTTCACGAAAAACATCATCCGCGCGGGTAAGCGTTAACGATCCGTGCACATCGAAGTTAGCCGATGACGGGTTTCTCCGTCGGCTGCAACGTGAGACAATTGAACGATCCGCTTTCCTTTGCCGGTCTGCATCGTAACTTGCCGAATTCACCGGCTTCCATCGAGGTTCAACATGTTCAGATTTCTAGTTTCCGTGGCGCTGTTCGCCGGCGCTATCTCGGCCAGTGCCGCGGACGATACGACTAAGACGATCACCGACGCGCTGCACACGATTGCGCCGAAAGCCGCGATTCAATCGATTTCGGAATCCAGTCTGCCGGGATTTTTCAGCGTCGTCGTCGACGGCCACGTCATCTTCATCAGCGGCGATGGAAAATATCTGATCGAAGGGCATGTTCTCGACATCGCGACACGCCACGACCTGGCCAGCGAAGGTATGTCGGTCGTCCGAAAGCAAGGCCTGGCGAAGATTCCGCAAGACGAAAAGCTCATCTTCGCGCCGCCGCATCCGAAATATACGGTCACCGTTTTCACGGATGTCGACTGCCCCTATTGCCGCCAGTTTCATAAGCAGATCGCCGAATACAATCGGCTGGGTATTGCAGTGGAATATGTACTGTTCCCGCTTTCTATCCATCCGGGTGCGGACAAGAAAGCCCAAACCGTGTGGTGCGAAAAGGATCGCAACTCCGCGTATACGAATGCGATGAACGGACAAACGTTGCCGCAAAAGACGTGCAGCAATCCTATCGCCGAGCTCAACAGCATCGCGAGCGCCATGGGCATCGACGGCACCCCGGCGATATTCACGCAGGATGGCGTCCAGCTCGGCGGATACGTGCCGCCGGACCAGCTGGCGCAACGATTGGCCGAGGCGGCCAACGGCAAGCCCGCGACCGCGCAATGAACCAATCCCGCTGCGGCGGGTCTTTATCGAGACACGTTTCTTCGCAGAGAACTTCTATGCTCAAAAAAATCCTGACCGCAATGGCGATGTTGGCGGTAAGCGCGCTGGCTATGGCGACCGACGGCGAAAAGACTGCGCGCGATGCGATTCATTCGCTGCTCCCGATGGCGATCATTGATGCCGTGGTCAAATCCGACTTGCCGGGCTTTTACGAAGTCATCATCAGCGGCCAAGTGACGTATGTCACCGAAGACGGCAAATATCTGCTGCAGGGTAAGCTCTACGACGTGCCGCTGAAGAAGGATTTGACGTCGGCGCGTATCGCGACGATGCGCGAGGAAGCGCTCGCGAAACTGCCGGAAAGCAAGGTGATGCTGTTCGCGCCTCAAAATCCGAAACATACGGTCACCGTCTTTACGGATGTCGATTGTCCGTATTGCCGCCAGTTCCATAAGCAGATTGGCGAATACAACCGTCTCGGCATCGCCGTGCGTTACGTTCTGTATCCATTGGACATCCATCCGGGCGCGGACAAGAAAGCCGCCGCCGTGTGGTGTGCCAAGGATCGCAACGCGGCCTACACCGCCGCCATGAACGGCCAAGACCCAGGGACGGCCTCGTGCTCCAATCCCGTCGCCGAAACGAAGGTGCTCGGCGAAACGCTCGGCATCAACGCGACACCCACCGTGCTTGCCGAAGACGGCACGATGATCGACAACGCGAAAGCCGTATCGCCGACGCTGTTGGCTGCGGAGCTCGATCGCAAGTCAGCCGCGAAAGACAAACCGGTCGCGTCGAAATAAAAGAAGTTGGTTAAGTGGCGCCGCGACGCCCTAAGCGCGTCGCGGATTGCCGAACGACGTTGATTCCAATGCCGGAATCCGCATATTCCGTCCTGCTAGAATAAACACCCCTTTCGTGCCACTCGCGCTGACGCGCTCGCCATGATCGTTTTCGATGGGCTTTCGGCCCTCTCGGCGTTTCGCCTGGAGCGGATAAACCGCGAATTTCAACGCCTCGAGCTGCGCAGCAAGCTGGTCGGGGCGTGGAATGTCTATTTCGTCAGCGCGACGCCGGGGACACAAACGCTCGATACCGAGAAACTTCGAGACGTATTGCGCGCCACGCCAGGCGACCCGCGACCTGCCGACATCTGGAGCGTACCGCGATTAGGCACCATTTCGCCCTGGTCCTCGAAGGCGACGGACATCCTGCGTGGCTGCGGATTTCCGATCGAACGCGTCGAACATGGATTTGCCTACGCGATCGAGCGCGCGCCGGCCGTGGATTCGATCGCGTGGCAAAAACTCATCGCCACCTTGCACGATCCGATGACGCAATCGGTGTTGACGTCGCTGAACGATGCCGACGGATTATTCCTTACCGGCGCCGCCGCGCCGCTCGTGCGTATCGAACTGGGCTCCGATCCTATCGCCGCGTTGAGCGATGCGAACCGCCGGCTTGGCCTGGCGTTGGCAACCGATGAAGTCGAATATCTTGCCGCGCGGTACGGCGAGCTCGGCCGCGATCCGACCGATGCGGAACTGATGATGTTCGCGCAAGCGAATTCCGAACATTGTCGCCACAAAGTCTTCAACGCGAGTTGGACGATCGACGGCGTGCCGCAGGAAAAATCGTTATTCGCGATGATCAAAAATACGCACGCCATTTCGCCGCAGCACACATTGTCGGCTTACAGCGACAACGCGGCCGTCATCGAAGGCGATACGGGGCAGCGTTTGTTCGCGGATACACAAAGTGGAAAATATCGCATTGTGGAAGAATCCATTCCGTATGCGATCAAAGTAGAAACGCACAATCATCCGACGGCCATCGCGCCGTTCCCCGGCGCATCGACCGGCGCGGGCGGAGAAATTCGCGACGAGGGCGCGACGGGACGCGGCGGCAAGCCGAAGGCCGGTTTGACCGGATTCACGACGTCGTATTTGCGCATTCCGGATCTGCCGCGTCCGTGGGAAAAAGAGCGTCCGTTGCCGCCGCGCATGGCGACGGCATTCGAGATCATGCGCGATGGACCAATCGGCGCCGCGGCTTTCAACAACGAGTTCGGCCGTCCTTGTCTTGGCGGCTACTTCCGCACGTTCGAAGCGGAGTGCGGCGAGAGTACGGTACGTCGCGGTTACGACAAACCGATCATGATCGCCGGCGGCCTGGCGAACCTCCGCGCGCCAGATGTACTCAAGCATCAGCTAAAAGACGGCGATGCGGTCGTCGTGCTCGGCGGCCCGGCGATGCTCATCGGATTGGGCGGTGGCGCGGCGTCGTCGGTCGCGGGCGGCGACAGTTCGGCGGAACTCGATTTCGCCTCCGTGCAGCGCGACAACGCGGAAATGGAACGGCGTTGTCAGCAAGTAATCGACGCGTGCTGGGCGCGCGGCGAAAACAATCCGATCATCAGCATCCACGACGTCGGCGCCGGTGGACTGTCGAACGCGATTCCCGAATTGCTCAACGATTCCGGTGTCGGCGGCTGCATCGAGTTGCGCAAGATTCCATCGGACGATCCCCAACTGTCGCCCATGCAAATCTGGTGCAACGAAGCGCAAGAACGTTACGTGCTCGGACTCAATCAAAACGATTTGCCGGAATTCGAAGCCGCGTGCGTTCGCGAACGTTGTCCGTACGCCGTCGTCGGCACGGCGACATCGGAACGTCGACTGGTTCTTTCGGATTCGCACAACGCGGACGAAAAAAATAAATCGGTCATCGATCTGCCGATGGACGTACTGTTCGGCAAGCCGCCGAAGATGCATCGCGATAGCAAGCGCAAAGTCACGCGCATGGACATCGTGCCCGATCTCGACGGCATTCTTCTGGAAGCCGTGCTCAAACGCGTGCTGCGTTTGCCGGCGGTGGGCAGCAAATCGTTTTTGATCACGATCGGCGATCGCACCGTGGGTGGGCTTTGTTCGCGCGATCCGATGGTTGGCCCGTGGCAGGTACCTGTGGCCGATTGTGCCGTGACGCTCAACGATTTTGACGGATACGCCGGCGAAGCGATGACGATGGGCGAGCGTACGCCGCTCGCCGTTTTATCGGCCCCGGCGTCGGCGCGAATGGCGGTCGGCGAGGCGATTACGAATATCGCGTCGGCGCCGATAGCCGATATCGGCGAAATCAAATTGTCGGCGAACTGGATGGCGGCGGTCAGCGCGCCGGGCGAAGACGCGAAACTGTTCGACGCCGTGCAAGCCGTGGCGATGCAACTTTGTCCACAATTAAACATTTCCATTCCGGTCGGCAAAGATTCGCTGTCGATGCAGACCGTGTGGCAGCAGGAAGGTCGTCAACACAAGACAATTTCGCCCGTGTCGTTGATCGTGACGGCATTTTCGCGCGTGAGCGATGCGCGCCGCGCTTTGACGCCGCAGATCAAAACCGATCAGGGCGATACGGAATTGTGGTTGCTCGATCTCGGCGCAGGTTTGAATCGCCTGGGCGGATCGGCGCTGGCGCAGGTCTACAACCGCGCGGGCGGTTTGCCGCCCGACATCGACGATCCGGAATTGCTCAAGCGTTTTTTCGCGGCGATTCAAGACGCGAATGCGAAAAATCTTTTGCTCGCGTATCACGATCGCGCCGACGGCGGTGCGATCGTCACGCTGATCGAAATGGCGTTCGCCGGACATTGCGGCATCGATGTCGAATTGACTGGCTGGGCTGACAACGCACTCTCCGCGCTGTTCAGTGAGGAGCTCGGCGCCGTCGTGCAGATTCGTGCGTCCGATCGCGAGCCGTTCGAGGCGTTGCTCAAGGCGCATGGACTATCGAACATCGCCCATTTCTGCGGCACACCGCATGCGCGCAAACGAGTGAAGTTGTGGTTGAACGACGAATCGATCGCGCGCTGGCCATGGGAAGACTTGATGAGGGCGTGGTCGGAAACGAGTAACGCCGTGCAGAGCCGTCGCGACAACCCGGAAAGCGCGAAGAGCGAATACACGTGGCGTTGCGACGATCATGATCACGGGATTTCGCCGCATCTGAATTTCGATCCGGCCGACGACGTCGCCGCGCCGTTCATCAATTCCGGCGCGCGGCCGAAGATTGCGATTCTTCGCGATCAAGGTGTCAACGGACAAATCGAAATGGCTGCCGCATTTACGCGCGCAGGTTTCGATGCATTCGATGTGCACATGACGGATTTGCAGACCGGCCGTCACAAACTCGACGACTTCACCGGCTTCGCCGCATGCGGCGGGTTTTCTTATGGCGACGTGCTCGGCGCAGGTCGCGGCTGGGCGACGTCGATTCTTTTCAATGCGCAACTTCGCGATCAGTTCGCGTCGTTCATGGACGACCCGTCGAAGTTCGCACTCGGCGTGTGCAACGGGTGCCAGATGATGGCCGCGTTGCGCGACATCATTCCCGGTGCCGATCGGTGGCCGAGTTTCGAGCGCAACGTGTCTGAGCAATACGAAGCGCGGTTGGCGACATTGGAGATCGGCGAATCGCAATCCATCTTTTTCGCCGGCATGACGGGATCGCGTATTCCTGTCGCGGTGGCGCACGGTGAAGGCCGCGCCGTGTTCAATGAGCGCAGCGACATGAAACGCGTCCAAGTGTGCGCGCGATTCGTCGACAACGAAGGCCGCGTCACCGAAACGTATCCGCTGAATCCGAATGGTTCGCCGAAAGGTATTGCCGGCTTAACCGCCGCGGACGGACGCGTGACTGTACTCATGCCGCATCCGGAACGCGTGTTTCGCAGCGTGCAGATGTCGTGGGCGCCGCGCGAATGGAAAGAAGATTCGCCATGGATGCGGATGTTCCGCAACGCGCGCGTTTGGGTGAACTGAATTGTCGGTGTCGCCGCTCAAATATTTTTTGCTCGCGGCGATTCTCTGGCTGCCGCTCGCGTTTTTCGTCTGGTTCTCATGCGCGTCGCCGTTGTGCTGGCCGGTGATTCAATTGAGCAAGCTCGTTCTTTTGCATGCGTGGCCGACGTTGTTCACGGATATTTCGCAAGGCGCGGACTTGCTCGATCTGCAAGGTCACATCCTCGGTCATCCCGGCTACTTGATGCAGATCTCCAGCGGCGTTCTGATGAATGTCGCGCCGGCCGGGGCGCCGTTGCAGCTCGGGTTTCTTGAACCGGTCGTCAATCCGATGATTTACGGCTATTCGCTGCCGCTGTTCGCCGGGCTTGTGCTGGCGACACCGCTGACGCGTTTGCAGCGCGCCACACAGATCGTTGGTGGAACGTGTCTTCTCGTCTTCACGCAGACGTTCGGCGTGATCGGCGAAAGTCTCAAGTCGATCGGCCTGGATTCGGGCGCCGAGGGTGCGAAAGCAGTGCAGCAAGCGGGTTTACCCCTAAACCTGATTGCGCTTTGGTATCAGTTCGGTTATCTCATCCTGCCGGCGCTGGTGCCGGCGATATTATGGATCGTGCTCAATCGCCGATTCATCGAAACGCTTGTCCGACCCGAATCCATGGAACCTGTACCAATGGTTGGGGTCGAATCACCATAGTCTGGGGTTTATTGAAGTCATGGCTGCCGTTCCAAACCCGAATCCGTCCAATCCGTTGCAGCCGTTCGCACCCGAATGGCTTGACGAACGAATCTGCGAATTTCTCGTCGAGCGCGGTCGCCTTAAGGAAACCGATCTCGTGCGCGCGCGTCGCCTGCACGACGAAAACGGCGAAGGCAATCTGATTCCATTGCTCACGCGACTGGGACTCGTGTCCGAGCGCGACATGGGCGAGGCGCTGGCCGAACTTCTGAATTTGCCGCTGCTCAGCGCAAAAGAATGTCCTGAAGCGCCGCCATCGACCATTCAAATGTCGGTGCGTTTCCTGAAGCAATATCACGTGGTGCCGATCGCGGAAGACGAAAAAACCGTCACGCTGCTCGTCGCGGATCCGGCCGACACGTATTCACGTCAGGCCGTGGAGCTGGCGAGCGGAAAATCCGTCGCGGTTAAAGTGGGATTTCGCTCGGAAATCGAGGACCTCATCGAACGCTATTACGGTTCCGGTCGTTCGGCGATGGGCACGATCGTCGAGAATCTCAGTGACGAACAAGGCCGCGGTGAAGACGACATCGAGCATCTGCGCGATCTCGCGTCCGAAGCACCGGTTATTCGTCTCGTCAATTTGGTCATTCAACGCGCCGTGGAACAACGCGCGTCGGATATCCATATCGAGCCGTTCGAGAATCGCCTGAAAGTGCGCTACCGCGTCGACGGCGTGTTGCATGAAGTGGAGTCGCCGCCGGCCGCATCGACGGCTGCCGTGATTTCGCGCGTGAAGATCATGGCGAAATTGAACATCGCCGAACGCCGACTGCCGCAGGACGGGCGCATCATGTTGCGCGTGCAAGGCAAGGAGCTGGACTTGCGCGTATCGACCGTGCCGACCTCGTTCGGCGAATCGGTCGTCATGCGTATTCTCGATCGCGAATCGGTCGTATTCGATTTCCACACGCTCGGATTCACCGACGAGTTTTTGCCGAAGTTCAATAAAGTGCTTGAACTTCCGCACGGCATCATGCTCGTCACCGGCCCGACGGGTTCGGGCAAGACGACGACGTTGTATACCGCGCTGTCGAAACTCAATACGCCGGACGTCAAAATAATTACCGTCGAAGATCCGGTCGAATATCAGATCGAAGGCATCAACCAGATTCAGGCGAAGCCGTCGATCGGTCTGGATTTCAGTCACGCATTGCGATCGATCGTGCGACAAGATCCGGACATCATCATGATCGGCGAAATGCGCGATCTGGAAACGGCGAAGATCGCCATCCAGTCCGCGCTGACGGGACACTTGGTGCTCTCCACGCTGCATACGAACAATTCCGCCGGCGGCATCACGCGCATGCTCGACATGGGTGTAGAAGATTATCTGCTCACGTCGACGGTCAACGGCATTCTGGCGCAACGGCTCGTGCGCCGCATCGATGCGAACACGGCGCAGAAATACGAAGCGATGCCCGAAGTGATCGAAGAATTCGGCCTGCGCCGTTTCCAGCCCACCGGAAAAGTGGAATTGTATAAACCGGTGCCGTCGGCGCTCACGTCCACCGGCTATCACGGCCGTACAACGATCATGGAATTTCTCGTGATGAGCGATCCGATCCGCCGTCTCGTCATGCAGCACGGCGACATGGGCAAGATCGAAGATCAGGCGCGCGAGGAAGGCATGCGCACGATGTACGAGGATGGTCTGGTCAAATCGCTCGGCGGCACGACGACAATCGAAGAAGTGTTGCGCGTGACGCAGGAAAGCTGATGGCGCTGTATCGTTATAAAGCAGTCACGGCCGGCGGCGAACTCGTCGAAGGACAGTTCGACGTCGCATCGAACGACGAAGCCGTGGCGAAAATTCAGGACGCCGGCAATATTCCGCTGGAAGTCCGCGAAGCCGCCGATGGTGCGGCCGGCGGTTCGTTCGGACGAATGTTCCGCCGTTCGGCGATGAATCAGGCGCAGGTACTGCAGTTCACGCAACAGATGGCGACGTTGCTCGGCGCCGGCCTGCCGCTCGACCGCGCATTACAAATCGTTCTCGAATTGCCGGAAGCGGAAAAAGCGCGGCGCGTCATCGAACGCGTTCGCGACACCGTGCGCGGCGGCGCGCCGTTGTCGGACGGACTCGAAGCCGAGCCCGATGTTTTCTCCAAGTTGTACGTCAATATGGTGCGCGCCGGTGAAATCGGCGGTTCGCTGGACGGCACCTTGGCGCGATTGGCGACGTATCTCGAACGCGCGAAGGCGTTGAAGGAAAGCGTCGTCAACGCGATGATTTATCCGGCCATCCTTATCGTGATGGTGTTCGCTGCGTTGCTCGTTCTGCTGATTTTCGTCGTGCCGCAATTCGTGCCGATGTTCAAAGATATGAATGTCGAATTGCCGATGATTACGCAGATCGTTTTGTTCGTCGGCCTTGGCTTGCGCGACTGGTGGTGGCTGCTTGCCTTAGCGCTGGTGGCGATCGTCGTCATCGGACGGCGACAGCTCGCCGATCCTGCGTCGCGTTTGAAATTCGATGCGCGAATATTGACCGCGCGCGTCATCGGGCAACTGCTGACCAAGCTCGAAACCGCGCGTTTGGCGCGCACATTGGGAACTTTGCTCAAGAATGGCGTTCCGTTATTAACGGCGATGGGCATCTCGCGCAATGTGTTGGGCAATGCCGCGTTGGCCGAAGCGGTCGAAAAGGCGACGGAAGAAGTAAAGACCGGTGGCGGTTTGGCTTTTTCTCTGTCGCACAGCAAACGGTTTCCCAAGCTGGCATTGCAGATGATCAGCGTGGGCGAAGAATCGGGCTCGCTCGACGACATGTTGCTGAAAGTCGCCGATACGTTCGACATCGAATCCAAGAATACGGTCGATCGCATGTTGTCGGCGCTGGTGCCGGTGATGACGGTGATCATGACGGGCGTGGTCGGTTTTATCATGATGGCGATTCTGGTGCCGATCATGAGCGTAAGCGGGTCCATTCAATAAAAGGTTCACTTATGAAAAAGTATACAAATACGATGCCGCGCATGAACGGCCGCGAGCTGCGACTCACGGGCGCCGCCGGCTTCACGCTGATCGAAATGGTGATGGTGATCGCGCTGATCGGCATCGTCATGAGCGTCGTCGGCAGTTACGCCGTGCAGCGTTTCAATCAAGGCAAATACAATGCGGGCAAAGCGGCCGTGCACTCGATGGACATGAAAGTGCAGGCGTATATGCTCGACAACGGCAATCCGCCGAGCAGCCTCAACGACCTCGTGACGCGTCCGGGCAACGCGACCAATTGGAACGGTCCTTACGCCAAGCCTGGTGACATCAACGATCCGTTCAATCACCCGTTTTTATACAAGAATCCCGGTGCGCACGGCGATTACGACATCATCTTTCTCGGCAAAGATGGCGCCGAAGGCGGCGACGGCATGAACAAAGATTACGGCAACTGGGAGTAACCGCACCGCTTTCCGTCAGGCAAGGGGAAGGTGAGTCGATGCGCGCTTCATACGGCAAGCAAACCGGGTTCAGCCTGATCGAATTAGTTGCGGTTCTTTTTTTGATCGCGCTTGCGATCGCCGTGGTCACGTTTTCTTTTTCCAAGACGCTGACGAGCGCAAAAATTGAGGCCGCCAGTCGCGATCTCGTCGCCGCGTTGCGCTACACGCGCGGTCAGGCGATCGTGCGTGGCCAGCAGCAGGCGCTCGATATCGACGTGGAACACAACACGTATCAAGCGCCGGGCAAGGGAATCGTTCATCTGCCGCGTGAAATGCACATGGCATTGGTGACCGCGGAGATCGAGCAAACCGGCGCGACTTCGGGGCGCATCCGGTTTTTCCCCGATGGCGCGTCGACCGGCGGACACATCACCGTGTTCATGGGGCAGCGCCAGTGGCAGGTCAGCGTGAGTTGGCTCACCGGTCAGGTGGTTCGCGAAGAACTCGCGGTGCGTTGACGCATTGTGTATTTGTATAAATCTGGACATTCATGCTGTTGAGCCGACATCCCATTCGATTGCGAAATACTCGAATACAGACGCGTCAGCGCGGCTTCACGCTGATCGAACTGGTTGCCGCATTCCTGATTTTTGCGCTCGGCTTCGGCATTCTCTTGCAAATTCTCAGCACGTGTTTGCATAGCACGGCGCAAGCGGCGGACTACACGCGCGCCGCGCTGTGGGCGCAATCGCTGATCGATATGCAAGGCGTCGGCGAACCGTTGCAGGAAGGTTCAAGCAGCGGACGTTTCGACGACAAGTTCACGTGGCAGATGAACATCGCCAAGATCGACCCGCCTGAAGAAGCACAGACCGGCGGTGTGACGCCCGGCAACCAGAATCAGCAAGGTCCGCAGGTCACGACGGTCGGTAACACGATCGATTTGTATCAACTCGAGCTGATCGTTTCCTGGGGATCGTATTACATGGGCCACAACGCGAAGTTCGTCACGCTGCGCGCGGAGGATTCGGCCCAAACCGGGGCTGGCGTCGGCTTGTCCGGCGGGGCGAATCCCACGGGACACCGACCGTGAGCGCGATGCAACGCCAACGCGGGTTCACGTTGCTCGAGATGTTGCTCTCCGTCATCCTGCTCGCGCTTTTGCTGGCCGGCGCTTATAGCGGAATTCATGCCGCCGCGAACGCGATGACCGCCGGTGAGCGCGCGATCGATCGCGCCGATCGATTGCGCACGGCGCAGGAATTTCTGCGCCGACAAATCAGCCACATCATTCCACTGACGTACGAACGCGATGATGTGAACAACACCGTGCACGTGTTCGATGGCGGTGCGCAGTTCATGCGTTTCGTGGCGCCCATGCCGGGATATTTGTCGCGCGGCGGTCCTTACGTGCAAACGCTGGAACTCGTGCCGGGCAACGACGGTCTGCAATTGCGATTCACTGACGCGATGCTCAATGGCTATGATGCGCAAGACCCGAAAACCGACGAACCGGTCGTCATCCTCGATCGCATTCGCGCGGGACAATTTCAATATCGCACGCTCGACGATCAGGGCCAGCTCACCAATTGGTTCAGCGACTGGCCCGATCCGAGCGTGACGCCGCTGATGGTCCGCCTCAGCCTCGACATGCAGCCAGGCGTGCAGATTCCCTGGCCGGAGCTCGACGTGCCGCTGATCCTCAATGCCGGTGCGAGAAAACAATTATTCATCGCCACGCCCAGCGCACCGACGATCCGGCGCCGATGAGAAGCCCGCACGACATGCAGCGGCAACGCGGCGTCGCATTGATTCTGGTCATCTGGGTCATTGCGCTGATGACGATCTTGCTCGGCAGTTTTTCGTTGATCGCTCGCACCGAGAATATGGAATCGCGCCACTTGTTCGACGGCACGTCGGCACGCTATTCCGCCGAAGCCGGTCTGGAGCGCGCGGTATACGAATTGCGTAATCCCGATGTCACGACGCGCTGGGTTTGCGATGGACGTGGCTACGAATTCGATTTCGGCAACGCGCAAATCCACATCGAGATTCTCGACGAGTCCGGAAAGATCGACCTCAACACGGCGGACGACGTCCTGTTGCAATCGTTGTTCATCTCGGTCGGCATCGATCCGGATACCGCCGTTGCGTTGTCGGACTCGATACAGGACTGGCGCGACGGCGACGACATCCCGCGTCCTCGCGGCGCGGAAATCGATACGTATAAAAGCATGGGACTTTCTTACGGTCCGCGCAACGCGCCGTTCCAGACCGATTCGGAAGTTCAGCAAGTCATGGGCATGAATTACGACATTTATTCGCGCATCGAACCGGCCATCACGATTTATTCCGGTAGCACGCAACCGAATCCGGCGTACGCACCGATCGAAGCCTTGCGCGCCTTGCCCGGTATGACGGAAGACCTTGCCGAACAATTGATTGCCGCGCGCCAACAGATAGCGCCCGGCATGGGTGCGACGGCCGGCCTGACGATGCCCGACGGCACGCCCATCATGGCCAATGGGGGAGGGAACACGTACACTATTAAATCCCGTGCCACGCTCGCGAACGGCACCAGCGCATTGATTGATGCCAGTGTTCGCCTGGGCGGAATTGGCAACGCGGGACGGCCTTATACCGTTCTGCGCTGGCGCGACGACGAATCTTCCCGATGAGTATCACTGACGCGATCGACACACAGCTCGCCCGCCTGCGGACGCGCTACGCAAGAACACCGTTGCCGCGCTTTTTTGCGTGGTGGGGACGGGAGCTCGTGTCTCTTTTGCCTGCGCGCTGGCGCGAACAGCTCGCCGAGCGCACCGACGCGATGTTGCTCGAAGCGCAAGCCGGCGATCTCGTCATTTGGCGGCAATCCGGCGAACGTACGCGCGAGATAGCGCGCATCTCGCTCGCCGAGCCGATCGACGTGCAAAAGACGGCGTTCGCGCGATTGCGCAATCAACTCGACGATCCTGATTTGCGCCGTTTCTATTGCATCGCGCCGGAACGCACGCTGCGTCGAAATATCAATCTGCCGGCGGCCGCTGAAAACAATCTGCGCCAAGTGCTCGCTTTCGAGATGGATCGGCAAACGCCGTTCAAAGCCGATCAAGTTTATTTCGACTACCGCGTCAATGTGGTTCCCGGCCCCGAGCGAAATCTCGCGATCGAACTGACGGTCGTTCCGCGCGCGCAACTCGACAATGAATTGGCGAAGATCGCCGGTATCGACACGTCGCTCGACGGAGTGGACTGCTGGCAAAACGAAGCGGGCAGCCGGCGCGCCGGATTGAATCTTCTGCCGGCGGATCGTCGCATCAAAAGAAAAAATATCGGCTTGCGCATGAATCTTGCCCTCGCCGGTGCGGCCATCGTGTTGCTGATCACGGTGATGTTGCAATCGTTGGCGAATCGTCAATCGGCGCTCGACGCAATGACGGCGGAAGTGGCGAAAGCGCAAAACGAAGCGAAGCAAGTGTCGCAGTTGCGCAAGACGATGCAGGACACCATCGACTCGGCGAATTTCCTGAGCCGCAAGAAACACGAGTCGCCGTTGATGGTCGATCTTCTCAACGATCTGACCGTGCGTTTGCCGGACGACACGTATCTCGAACGCTTAAATGTCGACGAGAAAAATAAAATCGAATTGCAAGGTTTGAGCGAAGACGCATCGAAGCTGATCGGACTGCTGAGCAAGTCGGAACTGCTGACCAATCCGAGCGTGCAAGGCACCATTCAGCCTGATCCGCGCACCAAGAAAGATCGTTTCAACATCACGCTCGAATTTCGCAAAGTCGTGGCCGCCGAGGTGGCAGCGAAGGCGAAAGAGAACAGCGATCGCGCCGCGCACAGACCGGGAGGGGGCAAAAATGCGCCTGATGCCGGAAACCCGTAACAGCCGATTCCTAGCGGTCGTGCTGTTGCTGATCGTGGTGATCATCGTTTATTTCGTGGGCATCCATTGGTGGTTCGTCGCGCCACAATTGGACATCGCCGCGCAAATGGATGATCTGCGCGATCAACAACAGCGCGCGACGCAGATCGCTCAGGAGCGGCCGCTCATTCAGAAGCGCGTCGACGACGTGCGCGCGTTCGAACAAAACAACCAGGCATTCCTCACCGACACCGACCCGAACGCGGCGTTTTCGGATCTCACGCAGCGCTTAAAGCAAGTGATGAGCGCGCGCGTAAAAGATGAAAGTCATTGCGCGCTCGTCAGCAATTCGAATTTCAAAGGTCCCGAAGACGAACTTTATCGACGCGTAACGATCCAGGTTCGCGTGCGCTGTTCGCTCGAACCGTTCGCAGACATTCTTTACGATCTCGAAAACAACAATCCCTATTTGTTCGTCGATCAGCTGATGATCTATCGCCAGCAGGCAGGCTATGTTCCTCCGGGCGGCAAAGCACCGCCGAGCTCACTCGATATCCGGTTCAATCTTTCCGGTTATCTGCGTAACAAGAGCGGGAAGCCCGGCGAATGAATATGCGCGGTGTGAAATTTTCGACGGTCATTCTCGCCGCCATTTGCGGCGTCCTTTTGCTGCTCGCGTTCGTGATGGAAGCAGGATATGGACGCGGCTATCGCTGGCTTCCGCCGGATGACAGCGCAGACTTAGCCGACGCCAGCATCGATCGGGAACCCTTTAAACTTCCGTCGAAAGTTTCCTACGCGGCAACCGATGCGCGGCCGCTATTCAATGAAGATCGCAAGCCGACACCGGAGGCGCCGGATGAGAAGGTTGAACCGCCGCCGCCGTCCGTGCCGCTGAATATCAGTCTCACGGGTATCGTTCTTACGCCGCAGCTGCATATGGCCTTGATCCAGGACAAATCCAAAAACACTACAATCTCCCTGAAGGAAGGCATGCCGATGCCCGGCGATCAGGGTGGCTGGACGCTGATCGAGATCAAACAACGCAGCGCGATCTTCAAAGAAACGGCCGGCGACGAAGTAGAAGTTGAACTGACGACCGCTGTTGCGAGTCAGAAGTCGAACAAGCCGGGCAGGCCGGGGTCGGCGCAAGCAGCAAACGGCGCGAGAACGCCGCCGCCGGCACCTGGCACCGCGGGGAATACGCCCAATCCTCAGGCCGCC